>NZ_JBTRWP010000034.1:0-27505 GCF_054609335.1 Acidiferrobacter sp.
CGTCCGTCTGTACGGGAGCGTTCATCCTCGGCGCCGCGGGCCTTCTGCGGGGCAGAAAGGCGACGACGCATTGGGCCTATCACCATCTGCTGCCACGCGTGGGCGCAATCCCCGTGAAAGAACGCGTTGTTCGTGACGGCAACCGATTCACGGGTGGCGGCGTCACGGCGGGTATCGATTTTGCGCTCACCTTGATGGCAGAGATCGCCGGGCCCGACATCGCGCAGGCCGTGCAACTCTCCATCGAATACGATCCGCATCCCCCGTTCAATTCCGGCTCGCCGCGCGTGGCACAGCAGGCTGTCAAGGAGGTGGTGGATGAGCGTTATGCCGCGCGCCTCGGCACTTTTGAGGCCGTACTCTCGCGGGTGCGCCAAGATCCGGGCGCATGAGCGCGCGATCATCATTCCGGCGGGCAAGTTCCATGCGATCTGGCGAGCATCGTGTCGCACGTCGGTCAATTCCCCATTCACCTACCCGCGCCGGACAATGAGCCAATTTGGGGTGCTCGAACGCGGTTCAGGAATGAAGCGTTGACGTCCCTGACTCGTTGACGCGACAGGAATGTGCGCCCGCCTACGAGTGAATTAGACGGCTCATGCTACGGCAGCGTGTGCCCGGGAGTACGTGTTCAATCTCCTGCACCGCTATCCGTCGGTCGAAACGTGATGCCCATCGCCAACGACAGCTTTGTGGCGCCATAGCAAGTGCGTACAATCGGCCAGCAAGAGACACTCAGCGTCCCGGTCAGCCTTCCGGGAACCCGTCATTCGATGGGTCGGCGCGCCCGCTCATATCGGCGAGGGCTATTTAGACCCCAGCGGGGACCTTCTCCGCCATCCTGCCCGGCGGTAGCGCCGGAACCGAATCGTCCACCGTCGCCTGATCAAGGCCGACCAGTAAGACCCGCTTCCTACGTTACTACCTCTCCAGAGATAAGCTCGCTTCCGCACGAGGAACTAGCGTGTCGGCGGCAGCGCGGCAATAGTCATCCCGTGTTTGCGGAAGATCTCGACCATCGTGGCCGTGTCTGGTGGCCCGCTGGTGGCGGCATTGACGAGCGCGCTCGCTTCCCGGAAGTAGCCCGGTCCCATGATGGCTGGAGTCACGCTCGACAGCTGCTTCGCATCTTCGGTACCGAAATTGTCAAACCTGTGGACGGCGCCGCGCGGGATACATACGGCTTGCCCGGGTCCGACGGCGATCGCCTTGCCATCGATCGTCCAGGTGAGTGTACCCACGATCCCGAGGACCATATCGGCGAGACGCTGACCTTTTACCGTCTCCCCTGGGCCCACCACAAGCACCTGAAGAGCACGAACATGCTGGAGCGCTTAAACGAAGAGATCAAGCGCCGCACCCGGGTGGTGCGGATCTTCCCCAATACCGAGTCCTGCCTGCGCCTCATCCGGGCCCTCTGCGTCGAGACCCATGAAGCGTGGCTTGAGAACAATCGCTACCTCAACATGGACCTGCTTCAGGAGCAGCGCCGCGAACGGCTGCGGGCGGCCTGATGAAACCCTCCCTCATACCAGGAAGGAATTTGCACAACTTGACGGACACAACCGATGGGAGCTTTCCGCCATACTTCCCAGCAAGGCCGCCATCAGCAGATCCATGTCGACAAAAAAGAACATCCGAGCTGGGTCGGTCGACCAAGCGGCGGTCGCGGCCACCCGGGAGCTTGGGTTTGCGGAATGTCGCCATGCCTGCCCCCTTTTTTGCCATACGCGTTATGGCAGGGTTATGGCATATCCAGGTTTGCGGCTCGTAGGGACTACTGTAGGTGCTTAATTTAATGGTGCGCCCGGAGAGATTCGAACTCCCGACCCCCTGGTTCGTAGTTGGTCTTTTATTAGTTGGTCTTTTATTCCGTAACCAGTTGTTTATTTTAAACTAATACCGGGCGCCCGTTGCGTATTTTGCCAGACTGAGCTGGATAAAGCAGGACTGATCCCCGCAAGAGTCCTGCAAGGTTCAGGGCGAGGCTATCGGCGTCGAGATCTAAGCGGCGACCTGCTCATAGGAGAAATGCAGGATGTCGGCCCGCTCGCTGGCCTGCTCAATCGTCAGGCCGCAGATCTGACCTTGAAGGTAGCGAATCTTCAGGGTACGGACCCTCGATCAAAAAACGCGTGATGCATCGTTTCCCTGTCCGGCCGCCATGGACACGCAACCTCCTGCCCCAGCCTCCGGGGAGGGAGGCGGCGCACTTAGGCCGCACTCTGCCGCTGGATCTTCTTAAGCGCCCGCTCCAGACGGTCCACCCGCGCCTTCAGGGGTTCCTGGCCCTTCAAACCCTCCTGCAACACGGTATTGAGCAGCCTCTGATAGGGAGCCCCCGTCTCCTCCGCCATCGCCCGCAACAGCGTCAGACTGTCCCGGTCGATATTGATCGTAATTTTCACAGACCCGGCTTTCGCCGCCGCCCGGATTTTACGCGTCCCGACCCGATCGATCTGCAGGTCACGCAGGTTGGGTTGTTTCATTGTACAGCCTCCTGAATTTCCGCCATTCCGCCGATCCGATAATCCTAATTTTCTGCCCCCGGTGGGTAAACCAGGTCGTCAGCACGCGTCCGGTATCGGATTTTCCGACCCAGTAGAAACGCGCTTCTTCCTCCGAATGTGTCTTGTCCGTCAGCTGGAATCCGTTGGCATCCAAAAAGGTCTCGACCGCCTCCGAAAAACTGACCCCGTGTTTACGAAGGTTGGCCCTCTCCTTGGAAAGATCCCATTCGAATTCCATGTCTCATTTTACCATACGCGTATGGTACATACCATATTTACCCAATATCTGAACCTGTTCGAGCGGTTCCAGGCCGGCGCATGCGGCCGGGATGATTACGAATCGTTTCAGAGGCTTTTTCTGATCCGGCAGATAGAGAGCATTTTACTTTCATAACAGCGTGTTGAAATACACGCAGTACACTTGAATACTCTTGAATGCGCCACTGAGTTGAGCAAAAATGGAGCACGAAATCGCGCTCTCCGCACACACATCCGGCAGGGCCCACGAGCCGCTCTATCCCCGGCAGTGTCGCGTCACGGCGTCATCATTCCATTAATCGCCACAAACGCCGCCCCGGTAGGCTTGCCTGCACAATTAGGGCACGTCTGAATTAACCCCTCATTTCGACAAGACCAAGGCGCCGAAACGGAATTCTGCTAGGCCGGGAAGGCGAAACGCATTGTTCCGCGCCCCGATGGGGCTTCATTTCATCGCTCGGAAGGTCTTTTGTAGCCCCGAACCCGATTTTTGGACGGATTACGCCCTCATGGGTCGCAATAGCCGTCGGCGCACGAGGTACAGATTGGCCAACGCGCAGGTGACAAAGAGCCGATGGGAATTCTTCTCAAGACCCCGGTAGCGGACCTTGGTGAAATGGAAGACGCCTTTGATCACCCCGAAGACGTGCTCGACCCGGCTGCGGATTTGGGACTTCACGCGATTCTTGGCGCGCTCGATCTCGTTTACGACGCCCTTGGTCCGATAGCGGCGATTGGTGAGGTCACGAGCCTTGGGGGCCTGCGCCCGGATCACCGCTTCTTGACCCTGGTAGGCCGAGTCACCCCAGACCCGGGTCTCCTCGCCATGGAGGAGATCGGGCAGGATGGTAGCATCATGAACGTTCGCAGCGGTCGCCACGACCGCATGAATGACTTTGGTCTTGCTGTCGACCCCGATATGAGCCTTTACCCCCCTCAGGGGGGTTCATGCCGAAGTGCCACTGACTCCCCTTCTTGGTCTGGTGCATGTCGGGGTCCCGGGCCTTATCCTTGTTCTTGGTGGATGAGGGGGCACTGATGATCGTGGCATCGACTATCGTGCCTTGGGTGACCTTGACGCCCTGGGATTCCAGATGCCGGTGGACCTCCCGGAAGAGCTTCTTCCCGAGATGGTGTTTCTCAAGGAGATGGCGGAACTTCAAGATGGTCGTTTCATTCGGCACCGGCTCCCGGCCGAGGTCGATACCCACGAACCGACACATGGAGACCGATTCATACAAGGCCTCTTCCGCTCCCGGATCGGAGAGGTTGAACCACTGCTGGAGAAAATAGATCCGGAGCATGCGCAAAAGCCCCACCGGGGGCCTACCGTTCTCACCCTTAGGATAGTAGGGTGCGATCACCGCACAAAGGTCCTGCCAGGGCACCACTTTCTCCATATCTGAGAGAAACTTCTCTCGACGGGTGGGCTTCCTGTGGGTCTCGAAGGTGCCTGTGGCTAAAGACATCTGGCGCATGGATTTTATCCGTTTGAACTGGCGCCCTTTTTACCATAACGGCTTGAATATAGGCGCTAAATCAGAGGTGCCCTAATTGTGCGGCGTACCTATCGCGAGATATGATGCCTGCCATCTTCAGTGCTGCGAGCTTCGACGAAGGGTAGCTTTAGGGCGCCAGACCCCACAGGCGGCCGTGTGCCATAAACAACCCGCCAGAGTGATGTCCATGAAGGTCTTTTACTCAGCACATAGCTCCCATTAAGCGAGGGGGATTGCCTCATTCCTCAATATAGAAACCGGGACCTTTGCCTCAACCACCCACCGGCCACGAGTCGGAACGCCTACCGTGCGAGCGGCCTAGTCCTCTGGCCCCAGCCCGCCATTCGCGGCCCGGCCGTCATTTCTCAATCACATTCCCAATTCTTCTCCATTTTCGTTATGGCGCCCTGCCGGACCGCGTACTTGCATGGGCTGCAAGCGGTCGAGACCTAAAACGACTGCGTTTCCGCTCTGGCCGGAACCTGACCTGGTAGCGGACCGATGTTAAGTTGATCCCCCTAAGTATGCTTGCGCACAGACATCATCAAGAGTAGATACCTTAATGGAACCTAATTCGTGCTTAATTACCCTCGCTGAGGGTGGGCCGTGAGATGGAGTTAACAAATGTATATTGGCATCGGTACTATCGTGATCATTATTGTTTTAGTTTTGATTTTTCGTTAGAGCCACCCAAACCGAAAATCAGACTAGATGACACCAAAATCACAGAAGACGGGCGTATGTGAGCTTATCTCATTGCACTGTCAATCGGAGCGCTGTTATTGCCACAAAACAACGTGCGCTTTTACCAACCGTGCTGATACCAGGCCCGATTACATGCGGTTTGTGCATTTTTTTCTCGGCGCTACGATTTAACAAACCGGGGACATTACAAACACTGGTTCACAGACCTCACTCTGGTTCACAGACCTCACTAGAGATAGACAACAGTGCGACTGTCACACTTTATTCTGAAGAACCTCGAACCTATCCTCGCGGAGTGGGAGAGCTTCGCGGCCACCTTGGTTCTAGCATCCCAAAAAGCGGATCAAGACATGCTGCGTGATCACGTCAAACAAATTCTGGAAACGATTGCCGCCGATCTAGCTCGTCCAGAGTCCGCCCACCATCAAGCCGAAAAGTCGAAAGGTCACCGCCCCGCTACCAAAACGGCAGCCACAACCCATGGCGTAGACCGCCTAGAGTTGGGGTTCAGTTTGGTTTCAGCTATGGCGGAATATAGAGCGTTGCGCGCCAGTGTTACCAGACTATGGCAAGAGGCGCATCTCGCTAAGCCGGTATCGAAAGCCGCGAATGAGGACATTATTCGATTTAACGAAGCCATCGATCAGGCGGTCAGCGAATCTGTTGATAGTTATTCAGCGGAAAGAGACAAGCAAACTCGCGTGTTCGAGACGATTTTGTCGTCCTCCCCTGATCTCAGTTTTACCTTCGACATGGAGGGCAGATTTGCCTATGCCAACAAAGCGCTAACTCAATTGTTGGGGCTACCCATCGATAAGATCGTGGGGACGAATTTTTTCGATCTTCATTTCTCTGCAGCGGCTGAAATGCAGGGCCAAATTCAACATGTCATCGCCAGCAAACAACAATTTCGCGGAGACATTCCCTATACATCTCCGGGTAGAGAAGTGGAGTTTTATGATTTCATTTTTGCCCCTGTCCTTACCAAGAGGGGCAAAGTTGAAGCTGTTGCCGGGACTGCCCGCAACATTACCAAGCGTAAAATCTCGGAGAATAGAAACTGGCAAAAAGCCAACTACGATCTATTAACAGGCCTGCCCAATCGACGCTTGTTTGGCGATCGACTCCACCAGTCAGTCAAACATACCGGGCGCACGGGTGCACAGATCGCCGTGCTGTTTATTGATCTCGATCATTTCAAAGAAGCCAATGATAGGTTTGGACACGATTCGGGCGATATCTTATTGCGACTGGTAGCAGATCGCATCCGCTCATGTGTTCGGGCAACCGACACCGTAGCGCGTCTGGGCGGTGATGAATTCACGGTCATATTGCAAGACCTGATCGACAACCCACATGTCGATATCGTCGCTGAACAAATCTTAAAAGAACTCGCAACACCCTTTCAGGTTAACAATAATATCATTCACATCTCTGCCACCATCGGCATCACCCTCTGTCCCCAAGATGCGAGCACTGCCGAACAGCTTTTAAAAAACGCGGACCAGGCGATGTATGTGGCGAAAACCGCGGGGCGCAACCGCTTCAACTTCTTCTTGCCCAATCAGGGGCAATCTGTGGAACAAAGCTCCCGATTAATCACCGACCTGCGTGTGGCCTTACCGCACCAACAACTCGATGTGTATTACCAACCGATACTTGATATGGCCACGGGGCGCATTGTCAAGGCAGAAGCACTTTTGCGATGGAACCATCCCGAGTTAGGCCTGATGCTTCCGGGACAATTTATGGGGCCTGCGGAAGAGGCCGGGGTGATGGATGAGATCGGCAATTGGGTATTTACCGAAGCAGCCCTGCATTCGCGCCTATGGAGCGCTTTATTGGGAAAGCCGTTTCAAATCAACATCAACTTGTCGGCCAAGCAGTTCATCGACAACAATTACACAAGTAGCTGGGGAGCCCATATAAAAAGTCTTGGGCTGGCGCCGCATAGCCTTTCAGTCGATATAAAAGAAGAAACGTTTTTGAATGAGTGGGGCAATGTCAATGACAGGATCGTCGCACTACATGACGCCGGTATTGAGGTGGCGGTTGATGATTTTGGAGCGGGGGACCCATCCATCGCCCATCTAAACAAATTCGCTGTTGATACCATCAAGATCGATTGGTCACTCATAAATGATATGGCCGGCGACGCGAGTAACGCATCGGTCTCGCAGGCCATCATCGCGATGGCGCATAAGCTCGGAATCAAGGTGATCGCAGAGGGCGTGGAGACGATAACCCAACGCGTTAGCCTTCAGTCAGCAGACTGCGACTATGCGCAAGGATATTTGTTTGCAGCACCCGTGCGAGCAGACGAATTTGAAAAACTGCTGCAACCTGGCTAGCACGTTGTTATTGGCGGTCTGACAGTGCGGGAAAATGGCGGCTGAGTGCGCATTTAGATGTCGGCTGTCGGGCGACCAGTTTGCAAAACCGGCTTGCTCGACTGCTGGGGTGAGATCTTTGGCGACCAGGTGTTGGCCACCGCCATTCTCGACCGGCTGCTGCATCATGCCACAACCCTCAACATCAAAGGAGAGAGCTACCGACTGAAAGGCAAGCGCAAGGCCGGACTGCTCGGAAAGGCGCCCAGAACCGAGGCCGCGGACGCGGTGGCAGCGGGCGAATAAGGTGACATTTTTACCAGGCGGAAAGTGGACCAATTTAGTGAGCGTTGACAGCGGCCCCGGTATCGCCGGGAACAGGCGATCGAACGGTATTTGCTGGAACGCGCGGAATTGCCGTCCCTCGAGGACTACAAGCTGCACCTGCGCACGCTCCACAAGTATCTCTATGGCCGGTTCCTGGACGAGATTGACCGGGATCTACTGGATGCAGTAGCCCGGGCCCGGAAGGCGGACGGGCACCGGTATACGGAGATGGCGAAGGTGTGGTAAATGAAGGCCCGGAATTGCCGGTTTGGGCGCCCACCGTGCGGTCCCCGTAAGGCGTGCGACCAGAGAACCCCGGGCGCGCATCCCTGCCATTGCCCGGGTCCCTCAAGAGTCCGTCTTCCAGTGTCAGGAGCCGCCTGTCGATCCTGCGCCACCGCTCGTGGATCCGCTTCCGCTTCAATGCCGTTGCGCGGTTTGTGTTTGTTGCGCTGTCCGGGGAAGATTTCGGGTCTGACTACGCTCATCGGCATGGCGCTTCTGTAATTGCTCCCGCTCTTGGGCGGCGGTGAAGGCCCACGGGGCCCGGATGAGCTTCGGGGGTACACCGGCAGTCGTCTGTTCCGCGCAGAAGACCATGCGGTGGACCGTCAGATTCAGGCGCAGGGCGTCCTGCTTCCGGCGTTGAGTGAATGGAGCGTCGACATCAAAGAAAGAGGCGAGGGCGGGCAGCAAGCCGCCCCACCCTCACCCGTGACGATGGCGCCCGTCTTTCCGCTCATGCTTTAGGTATAAGACCACACCAAAACCCGCGATGTTCGCGAGACCCATCACAATGATAAACGCTGTCCAGTATTCACCCATATCAAAGCCTCTCAGCCTTCAAGGAATGAAAGGACCCATACCGCAATCCATTGTAAGTTCACAAACCCAATCGCCGTAAGAACCAGTTTTACCCACGCGACCGGGTGCACATTGATGGCAGCATAGCCAAACGCCCCGAACTCAGCAAAGGCAATTAGGTTAAACACGCCAGCGATATACTTGAGCTGCTCATCATTCATGAATCACCCCAGCATCCCCACCAGATCCTTGGCCCGCAGGTGGACATATAGAGAACAAACTCGGATGAAAAAGGAAGGAGACCTCTCTAAGTGCTTGATTTAATGGTGCGCCCGGAGAGATTCGAACTCCCGACCCCCTGGTTCGTAGCCAGGTACTCTATCCAACTGAGCTACGGGCGCGCTGTGGGGACACTACTTATGTGAGGACGGCTACCGTCCGTACTGCCCTTCCCTGTCCTTCGGGGTATCTGGAAACATCTCGCAGGCTTGGTGCGCCCCGAGTGCCTCCTGTTACCCTACCGCCTGCGGACCGGCAAGGCGCCGCATTATAAAACGTCGCCCTCCTTTGCGCCAGCCTCAATCGCAGGCCTCGGTCACACATCGCCTCCGCGTGACGGGAAGCGGCACATACTGCCACCTCGACCGACCGGCATTCGTTCCGAATGATGGCGGAGAGAGAGGGATTCGAACCCTCGATGGAGTTTTTGACCCCATACTCCCTTAGCAGGGGAGCGCCTTCGACCGGCTCGGCCATCTCTCCTTGAGAGCGCACAGCATACCGTGTGCGGACGTTTCAGGAAAGTATGTAGAGAGAGGATCAGTCCTTGTGCGTCTCCTCCACCACCACCCCGACCTCGCGCTCCTTCTGGATGCGCTCGTAGATCTCCTCGCGATGGACGGGGACATCCTTCGGGGCGTTTACCCCGATGCGGACCTGATTGCCCTTGATACCCAATACCGTGACCTGCACCTGGTCGCCGATATTGAGCGTTTCTCCGATACGTCTAGTCAGAATCAGCATATCGCCGCTCTCCTTAAAGCCTGCCTCGAGCCTTTCTGGTGTCCGGCTCCCCGTAAGGGCCTCTGCGGGCCCACTCCCCTGTGACTGTTCGTCCCTGAGACGACGCTCGCCAACTCATCTTCTTGCAGCTTCTATGCCAATGGCACCGCAGCTGCCGTTTCTGCGTCGAGACCGAAGGCACTGTGGAGCGCGCGGACCGCCAGTTCCAGATATTTTTCGTCGACCACGACCGAAATCTTGATCTCAGATGTCGATATCATCTGGATATTGATGCCTTCTTCACCTAAAACACGGAACATCGTGCTTGCGATCCCGGCGTGCGAACGCATGCCCACACCCACCACCGAGATCTTGGCAATACGCTCATCGCCCCGTACCTCGCGCGCCTTCAAGGCCGCCGCGGTCTTCTCCAGGATCTGCCGCGCCTGACGATAATCGGCATGCGGGACTGTGAACGTGAAGTCCGTGGTCTTGTCGGCCCCCACATTCTGGATGATCATGTCCACATTGATATTGGCATTCGCCACGTCGCCCACAATGCGGTAGGCCACGCCCGGCTCGTCCGGCACGCCCTTGATGGTCAGCTTGGCCTCGTCCCGGCTAAACGCGATCCCCGATATCAGCGCCTGCTCCATATTTGATTCCTCATAGGTGATCAATGTCCCGGGGCCATCATCGAACGACGACAAGACCCGCAGGGGCACACGATACTTGCCCGCGAACTCCACCGAACGGATCTGCAGAACCTTGGCGCCGAGACTGGCGAGCTCGAGCATCTCCTCGACCGTGATACGCGCCAGCCGCCGCGCCTGAGGACAGACGCGCGGGTCGGTCGTATACACGCCATCCACATCCGTGTAGATCTGGCACTCATCCGCCTTCAGGGCCGCGGCCATGGCCACCGCCGTGGTATCCGACCCACCGCGCCCCAATGTCGTGATATTGCCCTCTTCGTCCACGCCTTGGAATCCGGCGATCACGACCACCCGCCCCGAGGCGAGATCCTGGCGCACGCGCGCATCGTCGATGGCGGTGATGCGGGCCTTGCCGTGGGCATTGTCCGTGCGGATATGGACCTGGGCGCCGGTATAGGATCGGGCCGGACAGCCGATCTGCTCCAAGGCCATGCTGAGCAGCGCAATGGTGACCTGCTCACCCGTGGCGAGCAGCACGTCGACCTCGCGGGGCGGGGCATCGGGGTGGATGGCGCGGGCGAGCCCCAACAGGCGATTGGTCTCGCCGCTCATGGCCGACACCACCACCACCATGTCATGGCCGCGGGCGCGCTCGGCCGCTACGCGGCTCGCCACCGCCTGGATACGTTCCACGGTCCCGACGGAGGTGCCGCCGTACTTCTGCACGAGCAAAGACATAGATTGGGGGTCTTGACGTTTTGAAAGACGCGAAGATTACCGCGCCCTTCCTTGCCTGTAAACGAAAAACCCCTTCTTTTTATATAAGCTTGGTGCGCAGATAGGCGCGGCCCGCCTCCAAGGCCTGCTCAAGCGCCCCATTATCAGCGCCGCCGGCCTGGGCAAGCTCAGGCCGCCCGCCCCCCTTGCCACCCAGGACCCGCGCCGCCTCGTTCACGAGATCGATCGCGCTTACGCGCGCGGTCACGTCCGGTGTGACCCCCGCGATCAAGGTCACGCGTCCGTCGGCGACCGAGGCCAACAGCACCGCCGCCTGGCGCAACTGGCCCTTCAAACGATCCATCGCCTCGCGCAGCCCCTTCACGTCCCCATCCAGACGGCCCACCAGGGTCTTCACCCCGCCTTGATCCACGGCCTCGGCGGCCAGATCGCGGCTCGCGGCCAACCCCGCCTTGGCGCGCGCCAAACCTAGCTCCTTTTCCAAGGCCTCGGCGCGGGCCTTCATACGCAGGACTCGATCGACCAGCTCCTCGCGGCTCGCCCCGAGGGCCTCCGCGGCGTCGCTCAAGCGCGCCTCCAACGAACGTACATAGTCGAGTGCGGCCTGCCCGGTCACGGCCTCAATGCGCCGTACGCCCGAACCCACCGCCGCCTCCGTCAAGATCTTGAAGAAACCGATGTCGCCCGTACGCGTCACATGCGTGCCGCCGCAGAGCTCCGTGGAATAAGCGCCCATCGCCACCACCCGCACGCGGTCGCCGTACTTTTCCCCGAAGAGCGCCATGGCCCCGCTCCCCACGGCCTCATTGAGCCCCATCTGCGAGACTGAAACCTCGCTATTGGCGCGGATCGCCTCGTTCACCGACAACTCGATGGTGGCAAGCTCCGCCGCGGTAAGCGCCTGCCCGTGGCTGAAGTCGAAACGCAGCCGCTCGGGCCCCACAAGCGAGCCGCGCTGCGTCACATGGGTCCCCAGGATACGCCGCAACGCGGCATGCAAGAGGTGGGTCGCCGAATGATGCGCGGCGGTCGCGAGGCGTCGCGAGGCACTCACCACGGCGGTCAGCTCATCCCCGACCCGCAAGGTGCCGTCGGTCAGACGCCCTATGTGAGCGTAACCCTTGCGCGTGTCCTCCACTATAAAACGCGCGCCGCGGCCTTCAAGCAGGCCCTGATCGCCGACCTGCCCGCCCGACTCGGCGTAAAACGGCGTGCGGTCCAGAAACACGATCCCTTCGTCTCCGGAGGAGAGCAGCGGCACCGTGCGGCCGGCGGCGGCGAGCGCCCGCACCCGCACGGGCAAGGACACGCTCTCATAGCCGAAAAACGCAGTCTCGCCGCCTACCACGACCTCATCACTGCGGAAGCTCTGCGCCGCCCGCGCCCGCTCGCGTTGTGCATCCATCTCCCGCTCGAACCCGGCCATATCCACGGACAGCCCGCGCTCGCGCGCGATGTCGGCGGTGAGATCCGCCGGGAAGCCGTAGGTGTCGTAGAGCTTGAAGACCGTCTCGCCCGGAATCACGCCGCCTGCCTTAAGTCCTGCGATGTCCTGCTCCAGGAGCCGCAGTCCCTGCGACAAGGTCTCGGCGAAACGCTCCTCCTCTTGCCGTAACACCGCCTCCACGTGGTCTTGGCCCTGAGCAAGCTCCGGGTAGGCTGCACCCATCTCACGGATCAAGGGGCCGACGAGCCGATAGAAAAATGGGCCTGTGGCGCCTAGACGATGGCCATGGCGCAAGGCGCGGCGCACGATGCGCCGTAGTACGTAGCTACGCCCCTCATTGCCAGGGATGACACCGTCTGTAACCAGGAAGGCGGCGGCCCGAATATGATCGGCGATCACGTTTAGCGACTTGTCGCGCAGATCCTTGAGGCCCAGGACTTCACCGACCGCGCGGATCAGGCCCTGAAAAAGATCGATGTCATAGTTGCTCGTCACCTTCTGCATGACCGCCGCCATACGCTCAAGCCCCATACCGGTATCCACCGAAGGCTTGGGCAAGGGGTTAAGGCGCCCCTCGCGATCGCGGTCGAACTGCATGAACACTAGGTTCCAGATCTCGACATAACGGTCGCCGTCGGCCTCCGGGCTGCCTGGGGGCCCACCGGCGATCGCCGGTCCATGGTCGTAGAAGATCTCGGAGCATGGGCCGCAGGGACCTGTGTCGCCCATCGACCAGAAATTGTCGGCCTCGCCTATGCGGCTAAAGCGCGCCTCGTCGACGCCGATCTCGTCGAGCCAGATGCGCGCCGCCTCGCGATCGTCCTCGAAGACCGTGACCCAAAGTCGGTCCGGGGGCAAACCCATCTCGACTGTAAGGAACTCCCAGGCGTAACGGATGGCGTCACGCTTGAAATAGTCCCCGAAACTGAAATTTCCCAACATCTCGAAGAAGGTGTGGTGACGCGCCGTGTAGCCCACGTTCTCGAGGTCGTTGTGCTTGCCGCCGGCCCGCAGGCAGCGCTGCGCGCTCGCCGCGCGTGTGTAATCGCGTCGATCCTGCCCTAGAAAGACATCCTTGAACTGCACCATGCCAGCATTCGTAAAGAGCAGGCTCTGATCGTTCGTCGGCACGAGCGAGCTGCTCGGCACCACTTGGTGGCCATGCCTTTCGAAAAACTGCAAGAAGCGACTTCGTATCTCGGTGCTCTTCATGATCTATAGGTCATCGTTATCCGCGCGGCTCATCACCGCGTACATGATATCTTCATGGCGAAAACCTCTCGTTTGCAAGAAACGCGCCTGTCGCGCCCGCTCCTCGCGATCCCGCGGGGGCTCGCCCCCGAACCGCTTGGCGCGGGCGGCCACCGCGCGTTCGCCCCATGAACCCTCCGCGGAGGCGAGCGCCGCCGCGATGATCTCGGGCGGCACACCACGGGCCTTCAACTCCACCATGATCCTCAGCGGCCCCACCCCTTGGGCAGCGCGTCCCCGGACCCGCTCCTCGGCATAACGCTCATCGGAGACCGCGCGGCCCGACGCGAGATCTTCGACCGTGGCAAGGGCCTGATCGCGATCATAGCCACGCCGGCAGAGACGCTCGGCGAGCTCTCGCCGGCTGTAGTCGCGCCGCGCGAGCAGACCGAGCGCATAGCTGCGCGGGCTCTCGTGATCAGAGCTCAGATATCACCCTCCCCGTCGAGCGCCGGATCCTCTTCCATGAGCACCGTCGGATGCGCCGCGAACGAGGCGCGTAGCTTGGCCTCGAGGTCGGCGGCGATCGCCGGGTTGTCGCGCAGATGTTGGCGCGCATTCTCCTTACCCTGCCCTATGCGCTCGCCCCCGTAGGAGTACCAAGCCCCGGACTTCTCGACCAGGTTGGCGACCACCCCAAACTCGATCAGCTCACCCTCTTTCGAGATCCCTTGATCATAGAAGATGTCGAACTCGCATTGCCGAAAGGGGGGCGCGATCTTGTTCTTCACGACCTTGACCCGCGTCTGGCTGCCCACCACCTCCTCGCCGCGCTTGATGGCGCCGATGCGGCGGATATCTAGGCGCACCGAGGCGTAGAACTTCAAGGCATTGCCGCCGGTTGTAGTCTCGGGATTGCCGAACATCACCCCGATCTTCATGCGAATCTGGTTGATGAAGATCACGAGCGTATTCGAGCGCTTAATGTTGCCCGTCAGCTTACGCAAGGCCTGCGACATGAGGCGCGCCTGCAGACCGACGTGGGAATCGCCCATCTCGCCTTCGATCTCGGCCTTGGGCGTCAAGGCCGCCACCGAATCCACCACCACCACATCGACGCCGCCCGAACGCACCAGCATATCGGTGATCTCGAGGGCCTGCTCACCCGAGTCGGGCTGCGACACGAGCAGATCGTCGACGTTCACCCCGAGACGTTTGGCGTAGCTCGGGTCGAGGGCATGCTCGGCGTCGATGAAGGCCGCGATCCCTCCGGCTTTCTGCGCCTGCGCTATGATGTGCAAGGTCAGGGTCGTCTTGCCCGAGGACTCCGGGCCATAGATCTCCACCACCCGCCCCCGTGGCAATCCGCCTATGCCTAGGGCGATGTCGAGCCCAAGCGAGCCGGTCGGCACCGCCGCGACCGGCGGGGCGTCGCCCGCGTCACCCAAGCGCATGACCGAGCCCTTCCCAAACTGTTTTTCGATCTGGCCGAGCGCCGCGCTCAAGGCCTTGCTCTTATTGACGTCCATGAACTACCCCCGCGAGTACGCGCAAGGGGGCGATTATTCCACAAAGGACGCCCGGGACCTAGCGAGGGAAATCCTGGTCCAGACGGTCCTTCAGTCCGGCCAGGGCGGCCGCCACCGCCTGCGCGCGCACGGCCCCCCTATCCCCCGAGAAATGGCAGACCTGGGCCTGCTCGCCCCGCGCCGTCACCCAGCCGATGGCCACCGTCCCCACCGGACACGCCGCGGTGCCCCCCGTGGGGCCGGCGAAGCCCGTGACCCCCACCGCAACCTCGGCTCCGCCCCGCCCGAGGGCCCCGCGCGCCATGGCGATCGCAGTCGGCGCGCTAACGATGGTCGCTTGAGCGAGGCGCTCCCACGGGACCCCAAGCACGGCATGCTTGGCGCGCGGTGCATAGGTCACAAACCCCGCCTCAAACCACGCGGAACTCCCCGGGATGTCAGTCAGAGCGGCGGCCAGCAAGCCCCCGGTACAGGACTCGGCGACCGTCACCTTGAGCCCCGCGGCCACCAGATGCGCACCCACGGCCGCCGCCAAATCCTGGATCAGTGCAGCATGCCCCCCGTCCACCATAACCCCCCCTGAACCAAGAGCGCGGCGTAGACCCCCGCCAACACGTCGTCCGCCATAATGCCATAACCGCCGGGGAGCGCCTCCAGGCGAGCGATCGGGAAGGGCTTTACGATATCGAACAGACGAAAGAGCCCAAAGGCCGCCGCGAACCCGAGGATCTGGTGGGGGACCGCGAAGAGCGCCACCCCCATCCCCGCGATCTCGTCCCAGACCACCATGGGCGGGTCGCGACGCCCAAGCGCCCGCGCGGCACAAGCCGTGATCGGCACCCCGACGCCTATGACAATCGCGAGCAGCACCGCATAGGGCCCAAGACCCCAGAGGCCGGCCGGCCACCACAGCGCGAGCGCAAGCAGCGAACCTGCCGTGCCAGGCGCGCGCGGGGCGCGCCCGGCCCCGAAGCCGGTCGCCACCCATACCGCCCAAGCGCCCTTAGCCATCGAAATGGTTATAACCGGCGCGCGCGGGGACATAAAGGCCCTCGCCATCGCGCACCACGAGCCCCGTGCCTGCGACGATGGCGCCGATGTCATGAAAGCCGCAGGCAAAACGCGGTGCGATCCCCGCCAAGGCCGGGACGCGTTCGGGGGGGACCGTGAAACAGAGCTCGTAGTCGTCGCCGAAGACAAGGGCCGGGTCGTAGCCCACGGTCGCGAAGGCGCCGTCATAGACGTCAGATAAAGGCAAGCGCCGCAAATCGAGCTCGGCGCCCACCCCGCTTGCCTGCAGGATATGACCGAGGTCCGCGATGAGGCCATCGGAGATGTCGATCGCAGCCGACGCGATCCCGATCAAGGCCTGCCCTTCCTCGATCCGCGGGAGTGGGCGGTCGAGCCGCGCGAGCACCGACGCCTGGAACTCGGGCGGCAGCGAAAGCCGCCCGGAGCGCGCCAGAAAGCCGACCGCCGCCTCACCCAAAAAGCCCGAGACATAAATCCGATCGCCAATGCGCGCCCCGCTGCGCGTGAGCGCCTCCCCGGGGGCCACGGTGCCCAAAGCGGTGATGGTGATGGTAAGCGGTCCGCGCACGGTGTCGCCACCCACGAGATCCAGCCCGACCGTGTCCGCGAGCGCGAAAAGGCCGTCCCGAAAGCCCGTAAGCCACACCGGATCGGCCTTCGGCATGCTCAGGTTCAAGAGGAAGGCGAGCGGCCGGGCGCCCATGGCAGCCAGATCGCTCACATTCACCGCCAGCGCTTTGTAGCCCACATCGAAACCGGACGCACCGGGGGCGAAATGTACCCCCTCGATCAAGGTATCGGTGGTCACGGCGAGGCGCCGCTGCGCGCCCGGCAGGGCCAAGAGGGCGGCGTCATCGCCGACGCCCAAGACCACCTCGGCGTGACGCGTTGGGCGCTTGAAGTAGTGCTCTATAAGATCGAATTCGTCCACTCGACGACTATCGCTCGTGGGCGCGCAAGCCCTTCGCCGCCCGGTCGAGCACGGCGTTGACGAACTTGTGACCGGCCTCGCCCCCGTAGCGCTTGGCGAGCTCCACCGCCTCGTTCAAGACGATACGCTGGCCGATCTCGGGGTGCGACCGCAGTTCATAGACGCCAATACGCAAAATGGCGCGCTCGACGGGATCGACCTCGGCCAGCGGCCGATCGAGGTGCGGGGCAAGCAGGGCGTCGAGCCCCTCCACGTGTTGCGGTATCTCGCGGATCAGTTCCGCGAAATAGGCCTCGTCGATACCGCCTGTGCTCTCGGGATCCCGCAGGAACAATCGGCCAATGTCATGCCACGGCTGGGCTGTCAGCTGCCACTGATAGAGGGCCTGCAGCGCCTGGCCGCGGGCGCGCGAGCGCGGCCCGCTCATGAAGGGCGCAGGCGGCGCAGAAGATCGACCATTTCCAGGATCGACAGGGCCGCCTCGGCCCCCTTGTTGCCGGCCTTGGCCCCCGACCGGTCGATGGCCTGGGCCACCGTATCGACGGTCAGTACCCCCAGCGCCACCGGCACGCCAGTCTTGAGACTGACCTGCGCAAGCCCCTTCACGCACTCGCCGGCCACGAAATCGAAGTGCGGCGTGGCCCCCCGGATCACGGCCCCCAAGGCCACGATGCCGTCGTAAGAACCGGCCTCCGCCATGACCTGTGCTGTGAGCGGCAACTCGAAGGCGCCGGGTACGCGCACGACCGTGATGCGCTCGGGCGCGGCCCCGTGGCGGCGCAGGGTGTCGAGCGCACCCTCCAGGAGACGTTCGCCCACGAAGGCATTGAAGCGCGCCAGCACGATCCCAAAGCGCCCCTCGCCCGCCATAAGCGACCCGTCGACCACCGCCTCTGTCTTCATGTCCTCCCCCCCGCCGTCGGCGTCACATATTCCACGACTTCCAGATTGAACCCGGCGAGACCCGGCGCCTTGCGCGGGTGACCCAGGACTTGCATCTTGCGCACGCCCAGATCCAGTAGAATCTGACTGCCAAGGCCCACTGTGCGCATGATCTCGCGCGCCGTCGGCGCCTGGGACTCCGGCGCGAGACTCTTCAGGCGCACCATAGTCACGGCCGTCTTGGCCGGCTGATCCAATACCACGACGACCCCACGGCCGACCGAGGCGACATAGCGCAGGGCGTCGGCGAGCGTCCATGATGGGGTGTGCGTGTCGCCCAAGAGGTCCAGTAGGCTCTCCTGGACATGGACCCGCACCGGCACCGGCCGCGCATCGATCTCGCCACACACGAAGGCGAGATGGAGCCGATCCTCGATGTCGTCATGATAGGCCACCTGCCGAAACGACCCGTGGACCGTCTCGATCAACCGCTCGTCCAGGCGGTGTACGTTGGAGTGATGTTGTAGGCGATAATGAATGAGGTCGGCGATAGTGCCGATCTTCAGGTGATGTTCGGCCGCGAAGCGCTCGAGATCGGGCTGGCGGGCCATCTCGCCATCGTCTTTTAGGATCTCGCAGATGACGGCGGACGGCTCGAAACCTGCGAAACGCGCAAGATCGACCCCGGCCTCGGTATGGCCGGCGCGCGCCAGCACCCCACCACGCCGGGCCATGATCGGAAAGATATGACCTGGGCTTACAAGATCCGACGCGCGCGCCCGCGAGGCGATGGCGGCGCGTATGGTGGCGGCCCGGTCGGCGGCGGAGATTCCGGTCGTCACACCCTCGGCGGCCTCGATGGAGGCCGTGAAGTGCGTGGCGTAGCGCGAGCCGTTCTCCTTGACCATGGGCTCGAGCCCCAGCCTTTCGCAGCGCTCGGGCGTCAAAGTCAGACAGACGAGGCCGCGCCCATGGCGTACCATGAAGTTGATCGCCTCCGGGGTGACCGCCTCGGCGGCCATCAGAAGGTCGCCTTCATTTTCGCGGTCGGCGTCGTCCATAATGACGACCATCCGACCCGCTTTAAGTTCGTCTATGATTTCAGGGATGGGGCTTATGGGCATGAATGTGACACTCAACCGGCGAGCTGACCGGGCCCGAATTATGACCGACCACGGGATGGAAGTCGATGGAACCACATAGAACCGGCCGCAATGAACCGCACGCCACGCTGATCGAGCCAGGACGTACCCTGGGGCCATACCTAGTCTTGAGCACGCTGTCATCCGGCGCGCGCAGCATCGTTTACATGGCGCAGGACCTGAGCCTCGATCGGCCCGTGGCCTTGAAGACCGCGCCGCGCGGCGCGATCTCGGTCATTGCCGAAGGGCGGGTTCTGGCGCGCTTCAGCCACCCGAACATCGTGACCCTGCACGGCCTCTGGTCGGAGCCCCCGGTCCTGATCCTGGAATACCTGGTCGGCGAGACCTTGAAGGCGCGGCGCGAACGCGTGGGCCCGCTCCCCGAACCCTATGTGCAGAAATGGATGCAAGAGGCCTTGAGCGCGTTGGAGGCGGCCCACGGACAAGGGCTCGCCCATGGGGCGATCCGCGCCGACAACGTCTTCCTTACCACTGATCAACGCGTCAAGCTTCTGGATTTCCGCCAGACGAGCCTCGGAGAGTCGCCGCCCATGCCGGCCGACGACGTCCGCGCAGTCGGGCGCCTCATGCAAGAACTCTTGGGAACCGAGACCGGACCGCTCGCCGATATCGCGCGCGGCGCCCTGCTCGGCCGCTATGCCACGGCCCGCGCCTTACGCATGGCCGTGACCGCAAGCCTCGCACCGGCCAGCGTAGCGGCCGCCACCGCCGAAGTCGAAGCGCCAGCGCCGGCGAACCTGGCGCCGCCCCAAACCCCTCCGACCGAGGAGCCTGAAGACCGGGCCAAGACCGGGCCCTTGTTGGTCGAGGATCTGTCGCTGGCCGCCGCGGAGCTGTCGGACCTCTTCGAGGAACCGTCCATCAACCCCATGTTGCCGGCGTTCAATGAGCGCCCGGGCTGGGGGCGGCCGATGAGTGGACGGGCGCGCGCGGGTATCGTGCTCGTGCTTATCACGGCCCTCACGCTGCTCGGCCTGAAACTCGCGTGGCCGCATCGCCATGAGGCCTTGAAACCCGTCACCCACATCGCCCACGAGGTCACGCACATGGCCCATGGCGTCATGCGCGTCCCCGACAAGCACCGGCGGGGCTCGACGGCCACCGCCACGGCCGCGCCGACCGCCGCGACGCCCAAGCGCAAGGCCCATCCCAAGACTGCCGACGTCGTCGTGAGACCAGGAGCTTATGCCGCGCTGGCGCACGCTTGGGGCGGTTAGTCTCGCCCTGGCACTGGCCGGCTGCGTCCGGCTCCCCCCGCCTTCGAAGCCCGCGCAGACCGCTGCCTGCCGCGTCGGCACGGCGTGGTCGACGGCCTATGCACGCGTACGTCGTTTGGGTGACCTCGACGCCGGACAGGTGCAGGTCTTGCATTACCAGGTGACGGCGGAGCCCCGTCGCGGCCGGCCCTGCGGGTCGCTCACGCTCGACAAGACGCTCATCCTGCGGCGCGGGCCCGGCCCCTTGCGGATCGTCGAAATCCGGGACTTCTATGCCCATGGCCGGTTGGTCGCCGATCACCGTGCCTTCATCGGCCACGAACTCACGGCAAGCGGGGTTTACAAGGCGCACGTGACCCTACCGATCCCGGCGCAGACGCCACCGGGGCGCTACCAGATCGTGAGCCTGCTCTACGCGCGTTGGGGCCAGGGCGCACCCCTGCTCATCGCGCGCGCGCAGACGCGATTCACCGTGGTCCGCTAGGCGGGGTACATAAGCCGCTCGAGGTAGCGCGCGATCAGATCCACCTCGATATTGACCGGGTCACCGGCGGCAAGGGCCCCGAGCGTGGTCGCCGACAGGGTGTGCGGTACGATCGCGAAGTGGACCTGCGCGCCTTCTATGCCGTTTACCGTGAGACTCACTCCGTCCACGCACAAGGACCCCTTGTGCGCCACGTAGCGGGTCAACTCGTGGGGAATCTCGATCGTCAACCTGCGCCCCTCGCCCTCGCGCTCGAGGCGCGCGACTGTGGCCACGCCATCGACATGACCCGACACCAAGTGGCCACCGAGTGGTTACGCACCCGAGACACCGAAGCGCCGTCACGCCCGCGCAAGTTCACGCAATTTATCACGAAAGTACGCGAAACTCGGCGATGCGTTATTTTCTACGTCCATATGCGGCGCTATCGCGTCGGCCCATTCCGCCTTTCGCGCACCAACAGCCTGCCAACCATCGGCAGATAGTGCGGCTGCCCCTCCTCTATGAATTGCCTCTGCCAGCCGTTCCCAGGTCCCACAAATGGCATCATTAACATACGCGTCAAGTACGGCCTCTTTGGCCATTGGATAGGCCGTCTTCACTGCTGGTATGTCGCCGAGAAGCCAGGCCTCCCCTTCTTCTATTGCAAAACAAAACCTTGCTTCCGGTTGCGGGTTACATGCATGCAGCACATCCAAAAGCTCCTTCCGAAAAACTTTGAAACACTTGGCGTCCAGATCACACACAACAACAACACCGCACCGGTATTCGCCCGAGCAGCTCGCAGAAGCCTTACCATACCCACGCAAAAGGCGCGGCAGTTCATTGAGCAACATTCGCTTTTTCGGGTCTACCGTCCCTTTAAGATCCTTCGGTATGTGGCCTATTCCCTTATAAGCAAGCACGCGAAACGTATGGCCCGCCCCAACGATCTTTGGAACGAGAATGTCGAGCGCCTTCTTCCCCGACTTATCTTCCACAAGGACCTCAAAATGCATGCCCTTACCTCGAGTCCAAATAATCGCTATACCAAAGCCCCCCCAGAGGTAACCCCTCCCCTACCAAACTTTTAACAATATCATCGTCGCTCGCTCTGCGTATCACGGAAAATCCATCACGCCCTTTCTCCAGAATCCACACCTCCTCCGGCTCTAAGGCGTCAACAAGATACGGCTGATGCGTCGTTATGAACACTTGAGACCCGCCCCGTTTCCCCGTCGCGTGCGCCCGGAACTCTTTTGCCAGAGACTCAAGGAGCTTGTGATACAAGCCGTTCTCCGGCTCTTCTATACACAAAAACGGCGGTGGAGTCGGATCCTCCAGCAATAGTAGGTACGCAAACACCTTGAGCGTCCCATCCGACATCTGTTGGGCGTAAAAGGGATCCTGAAATCCTCTGTCGTTAAATCGCAGCAACAACCTACCGTCTCTCGTTTTTTCCGTGTCTATCTTCTCTACGCCAGGTATCTTCTCCGCGATTCTATCGAGGATGCCCTGAAGCCGCTTCGGGTGTTCCCGCTCCATGAATTGCACTACGTTACTGAGATTATCCGCGTGTACGTTAAGATGTTTCTGTGGCCCAGCCAACGGTAGGCTCCGCGCCGCGTCCGGCGTAAAATAGCTGAGATACCATCCCTCTATGAAGCGCCGAAACGATGATATTCTCGGATGTTGCTTAAGGGATCCTAGGGTGGCAATACCGAGTTTGCGCCGGTCCTCAAGCTCCACGACCTCTGTCTCTCTTGACTCCTCCCTGTCTTTCCCAGATTTTAGCGACTCCATTAAGCCGAATAGGTCGAACTCCTCACCCGTTTCGTCAATTTGTCGCCCCTCATTTCCGCCCTTCCACGCAACACCTTTTCCTTCGTTAAGAACGAGAAACGAAAATGGTCGACCGTGCGTTTGACCCTTGCGCCGCTGCCGGAGGCGCTCTTTGAGGACATACGGCCTCCCAGACGCATCCATTTCAATAGAAAGCTCGTAGGTAATTGGCCTTGCGCGCAGATCCTCTTTATAGTAGACTTCGAACTCAAGTGGCCCACTATTA
The DNA here is from genome assembly GCF_054609335.1 of Acidiferrobacter sp. Taxonomy (NCBI): domain Bacteria; kingdom Pseudomonadati; phylum Pseudomonadota; class Gammaproteobacteria; order Acidiferrobacterales; family Acidiferrobacteraceae; genus Acidiferrobacter; species Acidiferrobacter sp. The sequence continues at coordinate 22,753 of NZ_JBTRWP010000034.1, forward strand.
CCCTGAGATAGTATTTTCTCAAATCCGCCTCGACCACGAGCATCACACGCCTCTTCGACACCTGACCTAAGACAATCCGACAAGAAACCAAAAGCATCGAACAACGTACTTTTGCCCGCGCCGTTTTTACCAATAACAGCTGTCAGTGGTCTCAGGGGCTCAAATTGCTGCTGATTCCATAGGCGGCCAAGAGTTACATCTCTTAATGCCCGGAAATTCTTAATGCGGAATCCCTCTATTTTTGCCATGCGTTCTGCCCTGCTCTTCTTGAAGGTAAACCGCGCGACCTTACTAACGCGGATGAATGGCCAAAGATGGTGAGGTCGAGGTGATCCACGGTTATGGTCGCTGAAAAACCCGCCAATCTGTGGAACCGTCTACCATTGAATGGGGTTCATAGTCCGTTGCTCAAGACTTAACGGGGTAACACGTAATGCCTAGATGCGATAAGTAAGCCGCTCAAGGTAGCGCGCGATCAGATCCACCTCGATATTGACCGGGTCACCGGCGGCAAGGGCCCCGAGCGTGGTCGCCGACAGGGTGTGCGGTACGATCGCGAAGTGGACCTGCGCGCCTTCTATGCCGTTTACCGTGAGACTCACTCCGTCCACGCACAAGGACCCCTTGTGCGCCACGTAGCGGGTCAACTCGTGGGGAATCTCGATCGTCAACCTGCGCCCCTCGCCCTCGCGCTCGAGGCGCGCGACTGTGGCCACGCCATCGACATGACCCGACACCAAGTGGCCACCGAGTGGTTCACCCATCTTCAGGGCGCGTTCGAGATTGACCGGATGCCCGGGCCGCAAGCCACCCAAGGCGGTGCGCGCCAGGGTCTCGGCCGACAAGTCCGCGGAAAACTCCGTCCCCACGCCCTCGATAAGGGTAAGACACACACCGTTGACCGCGATGCTTTCTCCAAGCGTCCAAGGCGCGCGCGCCAGTTCGGGGGCTGCGATGGTAAGCCTGGCACCCGTGCCGCGCGCGCTACGCCGCGCCACTTCGCCTAAGCTCTGGATTAATCCTGTGAACATGAGACCCTCTCGCGCCCACGCGACCGCGGTCGGGCCGCGCCCACCTAGGTCTTCGGCGTCAATGTGAGACGCAGATCATCGCCTACGCGTCGCGCGTCATCATAGCGCCAGACAGAGGCCTCGGAAAGCGCGGCGAGCGCGAAGTCGGCGAGCGGGCGACCGTGACCCAAGAGCTTGGGCGCCATGTAGACCACGAGTTCGTCGATGAGCCGCGCCTCGAGGAGACTTGCCAGCAGTGTCGGCCCGGCCTCGACCAGGAGATCGTTCACGCCCCGCGCCGCCAGGTAGGACAAGGCGGCGGCCAGATCGACGCGACCGGGCCTGCCGCCCACGGCCACGACCTCGGCCCCCACCGCACGCAGCGCATCGCCCTCGGGGCCATCGACCGCGGTCAGGACCACAGCGCCTACGCCTTGCGAGAAGATGCGGGAGGTGGACGGTAGCGCCAGATGCGAGGCGACGATGACCCGCAAGGGCTGACGAAGGGCGCCTACGTGCACCGTGAGCCTCGGATCGTCCGCGCGCACGGTGCCTGCACCCGTCAGCACGGCCCCCGACACGGCCCGCAGCCGCTGAACATCGGCGCGCGCCTCGGGTCCTGTGATCCACTGGCTCTCGCCGCTTAAAAGGGCAGTGCGTCCGTCGAGCGAAACCCCGACCTTGGCTATCGTGAACGGGCGGCCGCGCGTAACGCGCGACACGAAGCCGCGGTTCAGCCGGGCGGCCTCGGAGGCCATGAGGCCCGCCTCGACCGCAACCCCGCTTGCGCGCAGCCGTGCCAGCCCGCCACCGGCCACGCGTGGGTCCGGGTCCTCCATGGCTGCCACCACGCGCGCCACCCCGGAGGCGAGCAAGGCGTCCGTGCAGGGCGGGGTCCGACCGGTATGACAACAGGGTTCGAGGGTGACATAAGCGGTCGCCCCACGCGCCGATGGGCCCGCCTCCTGCAAGGCCAAGCGTTCGGCATGCGGCTCACCGGGCCGCACATGGAAGCCCTCCCCCACCACCCGGCCGTCGCGGACGATGACGCAGCCCACGCGTGGGTTGGGGGCGGTGGTCGCCATCCCGCCGCACGCCAGTTCCAGGGCGCGCGCCATATGAGCGCTATCTTGGGCTGCGCTCACGGCTTGGGGGTGAGGTTCGTGACCTCCTGGTCTTCCAGCCGCTCCATCTCCTCGCGGAAGGCATTGAGATCCTGAAAGCTGTGATAGACCGAGGCGAAGCGCACATAGGCGACCTTGTCGAGCGCGCGCAGCTGCTCCATTACCCACTCCCCGATCTGGCGGCTCGCCACCTCGCGCTCACCGCTTGCCATGAGCGAACGCCGCACGAAGGCGACCACGGCGTCGATCTGAGCGGCGTCGACCGGCCGTTTCTGGAGGGCGCGCTGCAAGCCGGCACGCAACTTGGGCTCCGCGAAGGGCTCGCGGCGGCCATCGCTCTTGATAATCTGCGGCAGCCTAAGCTCGGCGTGCTCAAAGGTCGTGAAGCGCTCGCGACAAGCCAGACACTCGCGGCGTCTGCGGACAGCATCCCCCTCGTCAGCAAGACGCGAGTCGATCACTCGGGTGTCTTCGGCGAAACAGAATGGGCAGCGCATGGCCTTAGATCACAATGCCCGCGCTATAGACCGGGAAGCGCGCACAGAGATCCGAGACCTCGCGGCGCACGCGTTCGGTCACGCCCTCGTCGCTCGGCCGCTCAAGGATGTCGCACACGAAGCCCGCCAGGGCCCGTGTCTCGCGCTCGCCTAGGCCGCGGGTGGTAATCGCGGGGGTGCCCAGACGGATACCACTAGTCACGAAAGGCGAGCGGGGATCGTTTGGCACGGCGTTCTTGTTGACCGTGATGTGGGCGCGTCCCAAAGCCTCCTCGGCCTCCTTGCCCGTCACCGGACGCTCGATCAGGTCGACCAGCATCAAGTGGTTGTCGGTACCGCCGGAGACGACCTTGAATCCGCGACTCATCAGGGTGTCGGCCATCGCCTGGGCATTCTTCACGACCTGCTGCTGATAGGTCTGGAACTCCGGGGTCAAGGCCTCCGCGAAGGCGACCGCCTTGGCGGCGATCACATGCATGAGCGGGCCGCCCTGGGTGCCAGGGAAGATTAGGCTGTTCAGCCGCTTTTCGATCTCCGGGTTCGGGCGTGCCAGGATCAGGCCTCCGCGCGGCCCGCGCAGGGTCTTGTGGGTGGTCGACGTGGTGACGTCGGCGATGCCCACAGGGCTCGGGTAGAGGCCCGTGGCAACGAGACCCGCGACGTGCGCCATGTCGACAAAGAGATAGGCGCCCACCTCGTCTGCGATCTCGCGAAACCGCGTCCAGTCTATGACGCGCGAATAGGCCGAGAAGCCGCCCACGATGACGCGGGGCTTATGCTCGCGGGCAAGTCGCGCGATCTCGTCGTAATCGATGAGCCCGGTCGTGGGGTCGACGCCATAGCTCACGGCATGGAAGAGGCGCCCCGAGAAGTTGACCTTGGCGCCATGGGTCAAATGGCCGCCGTGCGCAAGACTCATGCCCAGGATCGTATCCCCTGGGTTGATGAGCGCCAGATAGGTCGCGGCATTGGCCTGCGACCCCGAATGCGGCTGTACGTTGACGTATTCGACCCCGAACAGCGCGCGCGCGCGCTCCATGGCCAGGGTCTCGACCTGATCCACGTATTCGCAGCCGCCGTAATAGCGCTTCCCAGGGTAGCCCTCCGCGTACTTGTTCGTGAGACACGACCCTTGGGCCGCCATCACCTGGGGGCTCGCGTAGTTCTCGGAGGCGATCAGCTCAAGATGATCTTCCTGACGAGTCCGCTCCTTGGTCATCGCATCCCACAAGGGGCGGTCGATGTCCTTCAAACTTTTTTCGCTAAACATCCGGTTCCTCTTATCTGGCAGCGGTCGGTGTAATAAGCCCCTAAGGATACCCGATCTGCGGGTGCCGTGCATAACCGCGCGCCCCGCCCGACCTGTAAGGTCCCCAGGCCCGCATCTGGGCAGAGCACCCTCAGATCTCGTCGGATCGCGCCAGAAACTCCGCGAAGTCCAGGTAATGCGAGCCATCGCACGAGAATCGCAGGCCCACGGCCCCGCTCATGATGTTGAGGGATCCGGCACGCAGATAGACCTGGGGATCCTGAAACCGCAGCCGTTTGAACTGCGCCAGAATGGCGTCGATGGCCGCCTTCGGCACTGCAGCCGATGGGCTCGGGTAAGAAATCGCGGGATAGAGCCTGCAGATCGCGGGCGACAGGAACTCGTCCATGAGATGGACGCGGTACGTGAAGGGATCCCGCAGAAACCAGAGGGTTACCTGGCCCGTGGAGAAGTGTATCTTTACGTGAAACACGCCGCGCGAAGTCAGCAGCACCCGCACGCGCGCCAATACCCGGTCGAGCTCCCGGTCGAAGGCGTTCTCGACGCGTCGCTGCTCGAACACGAAGTGGCGCACCGACGGATCGCCTTGGATCTGTAACCACCGCCACCCGCCCATACCCGCTCCCACTCATCCTTGTGTCACGTCGCCCCCACTCTAGCGGGATGCGCAAGGCGGGGCAAACGCGACCACGTGACGAGACGCGACCGTCCCAGCCCCGCATTCTGGGACGGCCGGGCATCCAGGCGAAACGCCTTACCAGAACTTCCAGAAGGTTTTTGACGACAGCTTGCGGTTTACGCCCTTGGAGAGCAGAAAGGGCACATAGGCCTTATCGGTCCCAAGGATATGAT
>NZ_JBTRWP010000035.1:0-26627 GCF_054609335.1 Acidiferrobacter sp.
TACATCGTTAATGAAGCGCTTTCTCCCTGTCCGGTACAGGTGCGGGTGGGGTATTGGGCGACAGTTGTTCCCCACGCGTGTGGGGGTGAACCGAAACTGATCGTCGCCATGCTCTTGGGTGGCGCGCGGGATGAATCGGGAGGTGGGTTGATATCAGCTCGCGTGTACGGGTACTATACGTACAGACACAAAGGTGCTGGAGGGATCTTATGGCAACGACTGCAGCTCGGGAGGACCGGATTGAATTGCGGACCACCAAGGAAGAAAAACGGCTTCTAGCGACAGCCGCCGCCTATGAACGGCTGGACGTGACAAGCTTTATCATGCGCGCCGTCTTGCCGGCCGCTCGCGACGCTGTTGACCGCGCTGAGCGTATTGCGCTTAGCGAGCGTGACAGTCTGCGCGTGCTGGAGCTCCTGGAGCGCCCTCCTGAGCCGACCGCTGCGCTTCGAGTGGCCGCCCAGCGCCGCGCTGCTCGAAAGTGACTGGGTGTGGATTGGCGTGAAGAGGCTATCGAGCACCGACACGACCGCAAGGGTTTCGATTGTGGCGTCATTGCGCTCAATGTCTACTTGGACCGTTACGCCCGCCAGAACCACGCATCCGGTGGGGCCAAGACCTTCGTGGCCATATCGCCCGACCAACCCAACCGCATTCTTGGCTATTACACGATAAGCCCCGGCGCTATCGCGTTTGCCCATGTTCCCGCTGAGCTCACGCGCCAGCTTGGGCGCTATGAGGTACCCGTGTTCCGTTTGGGCCGCCTTGCTGTGGACCTCGCCGCCCAACGCCAAGGGCTCGGGGGGGAATTGCTGCTCGCGGCGGGCGAACGCGCGCTCGCGGTGGCAGCAGAAGTCGGGGGCGTGGCGCTTGCGATTGATGCCAAAGACGAGGCCGCGGCTGCTTGGTATGAACGTTTCGGGGCGCTCCCTTTGTTGGACGACCCCCTGAAACTTGTCCTGCCACTCAGTACCATGGCTGAAGCGTTGCGCTCGCCTTCAAAGGCACGTTCGTAAACCGGCGCCATGAAGCGGGCTCATGGGGTCGACGACCAGTCGGCCGTGGGCCGCAACTTTAATCTGTGCGGGTGATGCCAAGTCATCGGCATCCTTGCCGCGAGCAATCGCTCATTACCTGGCGAATGCACCCTATCTGACGTAAAAAAGCCGCCTTTAAGGCGGCCTCAAGATGGAGAGTTGGCTTGTTGGTTTTTAGAAGCTGAATACTGCGCCGGCATCGAAGAGATCGATGCTGCCGCCCGAGGTGCTGGTGATGGTGCGGAATTCGCCGCGGATCGCAAGGTTGGGCATGACGGCATAAGCCACGCCCACGCCGAGCAAGGGGTCAACGCCGTTGCCGGAGCTGGAACCGGTGTAGGTAACGCCGCCCGATGTCACGCTGGCGGTCGCCGACGCATACCACGCAGCAAGACCAGCGCGTCCATAGACACTGAAGGCGCGTGCGATCGGCCACGAGTAGACGGCTGAGGCCTCAAGGGCGTGCATCCTTAATGAAGCGCTTTCTCCAGCGGGTAGACCGTTCTCGTTGAAGGTGCCGAGGTGGTCATAGCCTGCTTCAACGGCCAGCGTCCCGCGTCCCAGGTGTACGGGAAGGTTGTAGCCGCCGAAGACCGTGAAGTCGAGCGGATGGCTGTAGCCCGACATATTGCCGAGTCCGGCGGTGGCCCCCACATACCAGGGTGTTGCGGCCACGGCTGTTAGCGGCAGGGCCAAAAGGGCGGTGGTCGCCACTATTCTCTTGATATTTTTCGGTATGGACATGTTGCAGTCTCCTCTCTTTGTCTCGTTTATTGTGTGCTTGCAAACTGCGCGGCGAGCGTAGGGAGGTCTTGGGCGGTGGCGTTTGATATTCCGCAAAGACCCAGGCCGGTTTTTTTTGAACGGATAGGTGTGGCCGATGGCCGGTCGGGGCGCGCATCGTGGCTTGGGTTATGGCGACCCGTGGTGCAGGCCGCTACTATGCGGTCATGACCATGACCACCCCCTCGATGCTCATTGGCGCGCGCGGCTATACGCACACGTGTTGGCAGGGGCGCTTCTATCCCCCGGACTTGCCGTCCGAGTGGCGCTTTTTGTTTTACAGCCACCGCTATCCGGCGCTTCTCCTGCCGGCCCGCTCGTGGGGCGCGGATCTCGCTAGGCTCCCGGCCTTGGCCGAGGAGGCGCCGCCCGATTTCCGGCTGGTTCTGGAGCTGCCAGAGACGGCTCTCGCGTCCTTAGCGGAAAGGGAGGATTGGCCGCAGCCGCTCGTGGCCGCCTGTCTCGTGCGTCTGTCGCGCTTGAGGCCGGCGCACGCGGCGGCGCTTGGTGCGCTCGCGCGGCGATTGCCCGTGACTGTGGATCTGCGGGCGTGCTCGGAGGCGTGCAAGGCGGAGCTTGCGGGTCTGGGGGTGGGTCTCTGCGGCCGCCCGGCTGTGGGACGACCTCCTGCGGGACCCTTTGCCCTGAGCCTTGTCGATCGGATCGACCGGCGGGCCCTGGCCGCGGCCTTGCGGGAGCTTTGTAGCGTTTCGGCCCCCGCGGGGGCGGCGCTCTTTTTTCAGGAGGCGGCCAGTGCGCTCACGGGGGTCGACGAGGCCCTGTTGATCAAGGGGCTGCTGGCCGGATCTTAGAAGAGCAGGCTCACACCGCCATAGATGCCCACGCCCGACATATTCACACGCGTGCCATAGATAACCCCGCCCGGGGCGTAGATGCCGCGCAACTCCGTATAGAAGCCGATGCTGTGCGCCCACGCGAACTCGACCCCGCCGTCGACCTCGACTGCGGGGCCTATGCCCGTTCCGCCGTTGACGCCAGTCACCTCGGTGTCCATGAGACCGACGCCGGCGCCGATGTAGGGGTACACGTGGGCCGTTGGCCGATGGTATTTTTTCAGGGTCAACATGAAAGTTCGCGAGGCGACGTTGCCGTTTCCGGAGGCGTTGGCGATCGTATTGTTGGAGAGCAGGAGCTCGCCGCCGTAGGCGATGCCGTTGTAGTGGCGCTGCTCCCAGGCGATGTCGTAGACGCTATTGGCGCTCTGGCTCAAGCTGCTGTCGCCGCCCGCCACCATCTGATGCGTGTGGGCGAGATGGGTCGCGCCCATGGTCAGGATCAGGGCATCTTCGGCGAAGGCGGCTTGCGTGGTAAGCGCAAGGGTGGCAAGTACGGCAAGTGCGGTCGAACGATAGACGTGATTCACGGCGCCCCCTGAGGCCTGGTGAGGTCGCCCGGATTATAGGGGAGAGGGCGGGCTTTGCCCAAGGAGGCAGGCCGTCGGTCGCCGATTATCGGTGAGCGCGTCCACGCAGCGCTTGCCGGATTTTGCGGGACGGCCCTGGTATGGCATCCTTGCGTCGGCCCGGAAGACGATGCGCGTGCAGCCGGCCTGCGCGCCGATGGCTTCGGCGTCCGGCGCCATGCGCCTTGCCCTCGGGCATTGCACATAGGGACATAATGCTAAAAGAGACAATAACGACGTCAAGGACAGCCGTGGACCGACCGAAGAGTACCGACCCCCTGGTGACGGTGCGCGATCTTGCGTTTGCGCGTGATGGTCGTCCGATCTTCCGAGATCTGAATCTCACAGTCGAGCGGGGGAGCGTGACTGCCATCATGGGCGGTAGCGGGACCGGCAAGACGACGCTCCTGAGTCTTATAGGCGGCCGACTCATCCCCGACCGTGGTTCGGTTGCGGTTGCGGGCGAAGTCGTCGGGGCCCTGTCGCGCAAAGCGCTCTTTGGCTTGCGCCGCCGCATGGGCATGTTGTTTCAATCGAACGCCCTGCTTACGGACCTCGATGTCTTCGAGAATGTCGCGTTTCCGATGCGCGAGCACACGCGCCTCCCGGAATCCCTGATTCATCACCTGGTGTTGATGAAGCTCGAGCTGGTCGGCCTGCGGGGCGCGCGCCATCTGTTTCCCGCTGAGCTCTCCGGCGGTATGGCGAGGCGCGTGGCGCTCGCGCGCGCTATCGCCCTCGATCCCATGATGGTCATGTACGATGAGCCGTTTGCAGGCCTGGACCCGATCTCCATGGGTGTCATCGTCAAGCTCATACGCGAGCTGAACGACGCGCTTGGTATGACGTCGATCGTCGTCACCCACGATGTTGTCGAGGCCTGCGGTATTGCGGACTACATCTACCTTTTAGGCGATGGCCGCGTCATCGCCCAAGGGACCTCGGCCGATATGCAGAAGACCGACGCCCCCGAGGTCCGACAGTTCATGGCGGGTCTTCCGGATGGCCCCGTGGCCTTCCACTATCCCGCGCCCGGATATCTCGATGACCTCATGACCAGGGAGCGACCGTGAGCTGGGATCTCGGTATCAGCGGGCTCGGGCGACGCGTGATCGGCGGGGTCGGGCGCCTTGGGCGGGCTACGCTCTTTTTGGTGCGCTTGGCGCCGGCCCTGGGCGTGGCGCTTGCGCGCGTACGGCTTATCGTCCAGCAGCTCTATATGACGGGTGTGCTGACGCTCGTCATCGTGCTCGTGTCGGGGGCCTTCGTGGGCATGATCCTGGCCTTGCAGGGCTATAACACGCTGGTGCGCTATGACGCCCAATCGTCGCTCGGCCTGCTCGTCGCCTTGTCGCTGACCCGTGAGCTCGGACCGGTTCTGAGCGCGCTGCTCTTCGCCGGACGTGCGGGTTCGGCGCTCACCGCCGAGATTGGTCTCATGAAAGCCACCGAACAGCTCGATGGCATGGAAATGATGGCGGTCGATCCCCTGCCGCGGGTCGTGGCCCCGCGGTTCTGGGCGGGTTGGATCGCGGTCCCCTTGCTCGCCATGATCTTCAGCGCGGTCGGCATCATCGGCGCCTATGTGGTCGCAGTGGGCGATCTTGGTCTGGATGGCGGGGTATTCTGGTCGCAGATGCAAAGCGGCGTCAGCGTGACGAACGATATCATGGGCGGCCTTGTGAAAAGCGTCGTGTTCGGCTTTGTCGTAAGCTGGATCGCGGTCTTCGAGGGTTACGACGCCAAGCCGACGTCGGAGGGCGTGAGCCGCGCCACGACACGCACGGTGGTGAGTTCGTCGCTCGCGATCCTGGCGCTCGACTTCATCATGACCGCATTCATGTTACGAGGACTTTGACTATGCAGGCGAAAGGTATGGAGTTCACGGTCGGCCTGTTTGTGGTGGCAGGCCTCTTGGCCCTGGCCATGCTGGCGCTCAAGGTCGGCAATATTCAGGTTCTGAACGCCGGCGAGACCTATGCAGTCACCGCTGACTTCAACGACATAGGAAGCTTGAAGCCCAAGGCCCCCGTTACGGTCGCCGGCGTGCGCATAGGGCGTGTGGCGCGCATCACGGTCGATCCGGTCACGTACCGCGCGGTCGTGACCCTCGACATCCTGAAGAAGTACCGCTTCCCGCGCGACTCGAGCGCGTCGATACAGACAGCCGGACTCTTGGGCGAGCAATTCGTGAGTTTGAGCCCGGGCGGCAGCCGCCAAGATCTGAAGAACGGTGGTAAGATTCGGATAACACAGTCGGCGATTATCCTCGAAAAGATCATAAGCCAGTTGCTCTACAGCAAGGCCGGGCATTCCTCGGGCCATAGCTAGAGCGCACCCTGAGGAGAGGAAAGAATGAGATCGATGAGACGTTATGTAGGCGCCCTCGCGTTGCTGGGTTTTCTGTTGATGCCCATGTGGGTCGCGGCGGCGATCGCGCCGTCGACGCCGCCGAACATCATCGTCCAGCAAAAGACGAATCAGATACTGCACCTCATCGAGACCAAGCACGCGACCTACGAGCACGATAAGGCGGCCTTATACGCCATGGTCGACCAGCGGATCGTGCCGTATTTCGACTTCCACCGCATGTCGCGCTGGGTGCTTGCGCTCAACTGGCGCACGGCAACGCCCGCGCAGCGCGCGGCCTTCACGACGCAGTTCCGTGACCTCCTGGTGCGGACCTACGCGACGGCGCTATTGAGCTACTCCGGGCAGCGGATTTCGTATCTGCCCTATCGGCATGACCCCCATAGCCGGCATGCCGTCGTCAAGAGTGTGATCGTGCAGAATGACGGCAGTGCCAATATCCCACTCGATTACATGTTCGTGCAGAAGAAGGCCGGCTGGAAGGTCTACGATGTCACCATAGACGGGGTGAGTCTCGTCACGAACTATCGCTCTGTCTACGGGCACAAGATCCGCGAGCACGGCCTAAACGCCTTGATCGCCGATATGAAGCGCGCAAACGGCACGCCCCCTTGATGCCTCGCCTTGTGGTGCGCGAACCCGGGCATTATCGCCTGGAGGGCGCGGTCGATTTCGCGACGCCGATGCCTCCCGAGCTCTGGTCGGCGGATATCGCCCCGGCCAACGGGTGCGCGACCATCGAGCTTGGTGACCTCGAACGCGCCGACTCGGTGGCCCTGGCCTTGCTTATCGAGTGGGAGCGCCGCGCCCGCGAGGCGGGCTTTCGGCTTGTCATAGCCGAGGCCCCTGAGCGGCTGCGGGCCCTGATCCGGGTCACCGGACTCGAGGCGCTGTTAGTCGAGGCGGCGTGAGGGCGGTGGGCAGCGCCCCGGCCATCGAGGTGGCGGGCCTAAACAAGCGCTTCGCACAGGTGCACGCGCTGCGCGGGATCGATCTCGAGGTCCGGCCGGGCGAGTTTTTCGGTCTGCTTGGGCCCAATGGCGCGGGAAAATCCACCCTCATCAATATTCTGGCCGGGCTCACCCGCCCGGACGAGGGGCGCGCCGCGGTCTGTGGTCACGACGTGATCGCAGACTACCGTGAGGCGCGTCGCTCGCTTGGGGTCGTGCCCCAGGAGATCGTCTTCGATCCGTTTTTCTCGGTGCGCGAGGTGCTCGCCCTCCAGGCCGGTTATTTTGGGCTCGGGGGGCGCGACAACAAGGCCTGGCGCGAGGAGCTCTTGCATACGCTCATGCTGACCGATAAGGGTGACGCCAATATGCGCGCGCTCTCGGGGGGCATGAAGCGGCGCGTCTTGATCGCCCAGGCGCTCGTGCATAGGCCGCCGGTTGTCATTCTGGACGAGCCGACCGCAGGGGTCGATGTCGAGCTGCGGGCGTCTCTCTGGGTGTTCGTGCGACGGCTCCACGAAGAGGGTCACACCATTATCCTCACCACACATTACCTTGAGGAGGCCGAGGCCTTGTGCGAGCGTATCGCCATCATGCGCGATGGCCGAATCGCCGCCCTGGATAGTAAAGAGGCCTTGTTGCGCCGCGCGATCTCAAAGACGCTGCGCGTGACGACCGCGGAGCCTGCGGCCTCGCTGCCGCCACGCCTGGAGTCGAAATTGCGCAAGCGGACCGGCAATATCCTGGAGTTTGCCCTAAAGCAAGGGACCGACTCCATCCCCGAGGTCCTGGAGGCCTTGCGTGCGGCGGGCCATGTTGTGACTGACATCGCGACCGAGCAGGCAAGCCTCGAAGAGGTCTTTTTGGAGTTGACCCAGGGGCGGGTGTCGACCGGTTCGCGATGATCATGAGCAGCGCAGGCAGCAAGACGTCAGACCCTTGGCAGGCATCGACATGTCCGATCGGGGCGGTTTCGATGCGGCCCCCGGGCGTGCGCGCCGCGTGGTCGTGCGCGGGCCGCGACCTGTACGCAAGGCCTTTCCAACGCCCCTTCGGAAGATGCCCATGAAAGGCTTCAATACCTTGTTATATAAGGAGTTACTGCGCTTTTACAAGGTCGCCTTCCAGACCATATTCGCGCCGGTCGTGACTGCGCTCCTCTATCTGCTGGTGTTTGCGAGCACCTTCAAGGGGCGCTCCGATATCCTCCCGGGCGTCCCTTATGTGGCCTTCCTGATTCCGGGCCTCATGATGATGTCCATGATCCAGAACGCGTTTGCCAATAGCTCGTCGAGTCTGATTCAGTCCAAGATCACGGGTAATCTGATCTTTATCCTCTTGTCGCCCTTGTCGGCCGTCGAGTTTTTCTTAGCGTTCGTGGGGGCCTCGATCGTGCGTGCGTTCTGCGTTGCGGTCGGCGTGTATGTGGCGGCGATCTTTTTCGTGCCGCTGCCGATCCAGCATCCGGTCTTCCTCCTGCTTTTTGGTTTTTTGGGGAGCGCAGGCCTCGGTGCCCTGGGTGTCATTGCCGGGATCTGGGCGGAACGCTTCGACCAGCTGGCCGGCTTTCAGAACTTCGTGGTCGTGCCACTCTCGTTTTTAAGCGGGGTCTTCTACTCCCTGCGCGATCTTCCACCCTTTTGGCAGACCGTTTCGCGGTTGAATCCGCTGCTCTACATGATCGACGGTTTCCGTTACGGCTTCTTCGGGACATCCGATGTGTCTCCGGACTTGAGCCTGGCCTTCGTGGCGGCGTTTTGTGTCGGCGTCTCCGCCCTGGCCATGGCGTTGGTCGGCCGGGGCTACCGCTTGCGGAACTAGCCCTTTCCCACGGCCGCGGAGACGGGTATCCTTAAGGGTTAGATGGGATCGGTGCCAGACATGATTACGCCACAACAGATCAAAGACCTCATAGAGGCCGGGCTGCCGGGCGCGCAGGCGCGCGTGAGCGGCGACGGCCATCATTTCGAAGCGATCGTGGTTTCGCAAGCCTTTCAGGGCAAGAGCCGGATTCAGCAGCATCAGCTCGTGTACGGGACTTTGGGCGACCGGATGCGTGAGCAGATCCACGCCTTGTCGATCAAAACGGAACTGCCTTGAAGGCCGGCGTCGCTTATTGGGAGATAGAATAGATGAGTATTGAAGAACGCATACGTCAGCAGGTGACGGAGAATGATGTTGTCCTCTACATGAAGGGCACGCCCCAGTTTCCCCAGTGCGGCTTTTCCGGCAAATCGGTGCAGATCCTCAAGTCCTGCGGGGCGCAGTTCAAGGGCGTCGACGTGCTGGCCGATCCGGAGATCCGCGATGGTATCAAGCGCTACTCCAATTGGCCGACCATCCCGCAACTTTATGTCCGCGGCGAGTTCGTCGGTGGCTCCGACATCATGTCCGAGCTTTACGAGAAGGGCGAATTGCAAAAGCTCCTGGCAGGCGCGGGGAGTTGAGCGATCCTGCGGAAGACAGTAATAAGGCCGCCCGGCCGGCGGCCTTATTTTTTATAAAAAAGGGGGCGGCGCGACCGTGGATAAGCTCATAGTCAATGGGGGTGTGCCCTTGCGCGGCGAGATTCGTATCTCGGGCGCCAAGAATGCCGCCCTTCCTGTGCTCGTGGCCTCGCTCTTGACCAAAGAGCCCCTGCGCATCGGCAACGTCCCGCACCTCCAGGACATCACGACGACCATGGAGCTTTTGGGCCGCATGGGCGTGCGGCTCGTGGTCGACGAACACATGACCATAGAGGCCGACGCCTCCGGCATCCACACGCTACGTGCCCCTTACGATTTGGTCCGTACCATGCGTGCCTCCATTCTGGTGTTGGGCCCGCTTCTGGCGCGCTTTGGGGAGGCCGAGGTCTCCATGCCAGGGGGCTGCGCGATCGGTTCGCGCCCGGTCAATCTCCATATCAAGGGCCTGCAGGCGATGGGCGCCGAGATCACCATCGAGGATGGCTACATCCGGGCGCGCACCAAGCGCCTGAAGGGCGCCCACATCTTTATGGACGCGGTGTCGGTCACGGGCACGGAAAACCTGCTGATGGCGGCGACCTTGGCGCAGGGGACTACGGTCATCGAGAACGCCGCGCGCGAACCCGAGATCATCGATCTGGCCGACTGCCTGAATCGGATGGGCGCCCGCGTAAGCGGTGCAGGCAGCGCAATCCTCACGATAGAGGGTGTGGACGAACTCCACGGGGCCCAGCACGATATCATTCCAGACCGCATAGAGACGGGTACCTACTTGGTCGCTGCGGCCATGACCGGTGGTTCGGTCAAGCTGCGTTGCGCCAGGCCCGCGTTCCTTGAGGCGGTCTTGGACAAGCTGCGGGAGGCGGGGGCCGCGATCGAGGTGGGCCCGGACTTCGTGCGTCTGTCCATGGAGGGGCGCGAGTTGCGCGCCGTGAACCTCCGCACTGCGCCTTATCCGGCCTTTCCCACCGATATGCAGGCCCAGTTCGTGGTCTTGAACGCCATCGCCTCGGGGACCGGCACGGTGGTCGAGACGGTTTTCGAAAACCGTTTCATGCACGTGCACGAACTCCAGAGGATGGGGGCGGATATCAGCATGGAAGGCAATATGGCCGTGGTGCGCGGCGTGAAGGCCTTGCATGGCGCGCCGGTGATGGCTACCGACCTGCGGGCCTCGGCAAGTCTCGTGCTCGCGGGCCTCGTGGCGCGCTCCGAGACGCTCATCGATCGCATCTACCATATCGATCGCGGCTACGAATGTATCGAGGAAAAGCTCGCCCAACTCGGCGCGCGCATCCGGCGGATACCAGGTTCGCAGCTCGGCGACTGGACGAACCGGCAGACGGCCTGACATGGTGACACTTGCCTTATCCAAGGGGCGCATCCTCGAGGAGAGTATCCCTTTGCTCGAACGCGCCGGGATCGTGCCTGAGGAAGATCTGGCCAAGACCCGGCGGCTCATCGTCGGCACCAACGTTCCGAATGTCCGGCTGGTCGTGATCCGCGCCGCGGACGTGCCGACCTACGTCCGCTATGGGGCCGCCGATCTCGGTATCGCCGGCAAGGATGTCCTCTTGGAGGACGGCGGCGATGGGCTCTATGAACTCGCCGATCTCGGTATTGCAAGCTGCCGGCTCATGGTGGCTGAGCCCGTTCATGGCGATGCCGGTGGCACCGGGCGCACCTGGACGCGCCTGCGGGTCGCAACCAAATACGTGAAGATCACCGAGCGCTATTTCGCGGCTCAGGGCATTCAGGCCGACATCATTCATCTGTACGGCTCCATGGAGCTCGCACCCCTCGTGGGGCTCGCGGATCGTATCGTGGATCTCGTGAGCAGCGGGCGTACGCTGGCTGCCAACGGTCTGAAGGCGGTGGAGCACGTCCTCGACGTGAGCGCCTGGCTTGTGGCGAACCGGGCGGCGATGAAGACGAAATACGAGGCCCTCAAGCCTGTCATCGCCGCTCTGGCGGGGGAGCGGGAGATATGAGTCGGATCGCGCGACTGCGCAGTGGGGATCACGGCTTTAGCGCGGCGTTTCAGGCGCTCCTTCAGCGCAGCGAGGACGATTCGCGCAAGGCTGAGGCCGTGGCCCGCGATATCGTGGAGGATGTCCGCCTGCGCGGGGACGCGGCGTTGCTCATGTGGACCGAGCGCCTCGATAAGCGTGTCGCCCGTTCGGTGGCCGATTTGGAGGTCCCCACGCCGCTTCTGCGCGCGGCCTTCGAGGGGCTGCCGCGCGCCCAGCAGGAGGCGCTGACCGAGGCCGCCGCGCGCATCCGCGCCTTCCATGAGCATCAGGTCCTCGCCCCCCATATGGAGCAGGATGCCCTGGGTTCGCAGCTTGGCCAGAAGGTGACGCCGCTCGATCGGGTGGGCCTTTATGTGCCGGGCGGCAAGGCCGCCTATCCTTCGTCGGTCTTGATGAACGCCATCCCCGCGCGTATCGCGGGCGTCACCGAACTCATCATGATGGCGCCGGCCCCGGCTGAGCCGCCGCCGCTCGTGCTTGCCGCCGCCTACGTCGCGGGGGTCGACCGCGTGTTCCTGGCGGGCGGTGCGCAGGCGGTCGCGGCACTGGCTTACGGGACCGCGACCGTGCCGCGCGTCGACAAGATCGTGGGCCCCGGAAACGCCTATGTGGCGGCTGCCAAGCGTCTGGTCTACGGGCGCGTTGCGATCGACATGATCGCCGGACCTTCCGAGGTGGCGATCATCTGCGATGGTCGCACCAATCCCACGTGGATCGCCTATGACCTGTTCGCGCAGGCCGAGCATGACGAGGGTGCGCAAGCCCTTCTGTTCGCCCCGGATGCGGCATTCCTGGACGCGGTGGCGGCGGAGATCGAGCGGCTGCTGCCGGGCATGGAGCGGCGTGCCATTATCGAGGCGGCGCTCGCCGGACATGGGGCGCTGATCGAGGTCCAAGACCTCGACGAGGCCCTGGACCTCGTGAATGAAGTGGCCCCCGAACATCTTGAGCTGTCGTTCGACGGCGCCGAGGCGATGCTCGACCGAGTGCGGCACGCGGGCGCGATCTTCGTCGGCCGCTATACGGCAGAGTCCCTGGGGGATTATTGCGCGGGTCCAAACCATGTGCTGCCGACCTCTGGGACTGCGCGTTTCAGTTCACCTTTGGGTGTTTATGATTTTCAGAAAAGAACGAGCATCGTGATCTGTACGCCCGAGGGTGCCGCCACGCTTGGCAGGACCGCGTCGGTATTGGCGCGCGGGGAAGGTCTCACCGCGCACGCCCTTTCCGCCGAGTGCCGCATGAATGACTGATGTCGAGCGTTTCATAGCCCAAGGCGTGCGCAAGCGCCGCGCCTACCATGTCCCACCGGGCGCGTTTCCGATCAAGCTTGACGCCATGGAGAGTCCCTATCGGCTGCCGATCGAGTTACGCGACCGCTGGCTGTGCGCCTTGCGCGACGTCGCCCTGAACCGCTATCCGTCGTCCGATCACTACGAGCGTGTGAAGGCGCGGCTGGCCCGGGACGCGGGGCTTGCCGCCAACACCGGCGTCATCCTCGGCAACGGCTCGGACGAGATTTTGCAGAATATCTTGCTTGCCATGGCCCCCGAGGTTACGGTGATAGCGCCTACGCCGACCTTCGTCATGTACGAGCAGATCGCCTCCATTCTGGGGCGGCGCTTCGTCGGCGTGCCACTCAAGGCGGACTTCAGTCTCGATGTCGCGGCCTTGAAGGCGGCGTTGGTTCGGCATGCCCCAGCGCTCTTGTTTCTGGCCTACCCGAATAACCCCACGGGCACCCTCTATCCAGAGGGCGATATCCGCGCGCTAGTCGAGGTCGAAGATGCCATCGTGGTGGTGGACGAGGCCTATCACCCCTTCGCCCAGGCAAGCTTCATGGGCGCCCTGGCCGACGCGCCCCGGCTTATGGTGGTGCGGACCTTGTCGAAACAGGGTCTCGCGGGCTTGCGGTTCGGATGGCTTGCCGCCGATCGCCGTTGGATTGCCGAATTCGACAAGGTGCGCCTGCCCTATAACGTGAGTTCGGTGACGGCCGCGAGCATAGAATTCGCCCTTGATTACGCGGATGTATTTGCCGACCAGGCGGCACGCGTGCGCGCTGAGCGTGGGCGCCTTTATGAGGCCTTGCGGGCGCAGCTTACGGTGTGGCCGAGCGAGGCCAACTTCCTGCTCTTTCGCCCACCCGTGGTCGACGACGCCGAGCGCATCCATGGCCGTCTCCAAGAGGCCGGCATTCTGATCAAGAACCTGGCCGGCGCCGGGGGCGCCTTGCGTGGCTGTCTGCGCGTTACGGTCGGGACCCCGGCGGAAAATACCGCCTTCCTTGCGGCCTTGGCTCAGGCCTTGTAGGCTGTCTGGACTCTAGCCCAGAGAGAGGAGCGGTTGTGCGGACGGCGAGCGTCGTTAGGAAGACTTTGGAGACCGATATCGCAGTGACCCTGGCGATCGACGGCAGCGGTGTCGCGCGGCTGAAGACGGGCCTTCCTTTTTTCGAACACATGCTCGATCAGGTGGCTCGCCACGGGCTCATGGACCTCACGATCGAGGCCAGTGGCGATTTGGCGGTGGACGCTCACCACACGGTGGAAGACGTGGGCATCACCCTGGGCCAGGCCCTGCACAAGGCGATGGGCAATAAGGCGGGGCTTACCCGCTATGGCCACGCCTATGTGCCTCTGGATGAGGCCTTGACGCGCGTGGTCGTGGATCTGTCCGGCCGCCCTGGGCTTTTTTATCGCGCCACCTTCCCGCGTGCGCACATCAACGATTTCGATGTCGATTTGATCGAGGAGTTTCTGCGCGGCTTTGTGAATCACGCGCAAGTGACCGTCCATGTCGATGTCTTGGCTGGCCACAACGCGCATCATGTCGCAGAGACCCTGTTCAAGGCCTTCGGGCGCGCGCTGCGCATGGCCCTTGCGCCCGACGCGCGTGCGGCCGCACAGATTCCGTCCACCAAGGGTAGCCTCTAGTCGGCTATGTCCACTGTTGCAGTGTTAGATTACGGTATGGGGAACCTGCGCTCGGTCGCGAAGGCCTTGGAGCACGTTGCCCCCAAGGCCCGCGTGGTTGTGGCAACGGATGCGCGCACTATCGCTGCGGCCGACCGCGTGGTCTTCCCGGGCCAGGGCGCTATCAGGGGGTGCATGCAGGCCCTCATGTGCGAAGAGTTACGCTACGCGGTGATGTGGGCCGCGCGCGAGCGCCCGTTTCTCGGCATCTGCCTGGGCTTACAGGCCCTCTACGAACGGAGCGAGGAAGGGGGGGGCGTCGCAGGGCTCGGCCTTCTTGCAGGGAGCGTTCGGCTCTTCACGGCACCCGTTGACGCCACGGGCGCGCGCCTGAAGGTGCCCCATATGGGCTGGAACCAGGTTCGCCAGACGCAGACCCATCCGTTGTGGGAGGGTATCGCCGATGAGGAGCGATTTTACTTTGTGCACAGCTATTACGCTGACGCTGCGGATGCTGCCGAGACGGTCGGGGTCACGGATTATGGGGCCCGCTTTACATCGGCCGTGGCCTATGGAAACATCTTCGCTGTACAATTCCATCCGGAGAAGAGCCAGCGCGCAGGACTGCGCCTACTTCAGAATTTTATGGCCTGGGACGGGTTGACCGAGAGATGCTAATCATTCCAGCGATTGACCTGAAAGACGGTCGTTGCGTCCGGTTGCGGCAGGGTCGGATGGACGACGAGACGGTGTTTTCCGATGACCCGGTGGAGCTTGCCGGCCGCTGGGTCGACGAAGGGGCTAAGCGCATCCATGTCGTGGACCTAAACGGCGCGTTTGCAGGCGAGCCCGTGAATGCCCGGGTGATCCACGAGATTGCGCAGAGTTACCCCGATGTCACGATCCAGGTGGGTGGCGGGATCCGCACCGAGGAGACCATCCAGACCTATCTGGACGCGGGCGTGCGTTATGTCATCCTGGGCACCAAGGCCGTGAACATGCCGCATTTCGTGGGCGACATGTGCGCCGAATTTCCCGGACACATCCTCGTCGGTCTTGACGCTCGCGAAGGCAAGGTGGCGACCGATGGCTGGTCGAAGCTTTCCGGGCACGATGTCATCGATCTCGTGCATCGCTATCAGGACGACGGCGTAGAGGCTGTCATTTACACCGATATCGGGCGTGACGGCATGATGCACGGCGTCAATATCGAGGACACACACAAGCTTGCCAAAGCGGTTTCGATCCCGGTCATCGCCTCCGGCGGTATCGCTAACCTTGAGGATATCCGCAAGCTTTGCTCCATCGCCGATGCCGGCGTGCAGGGGGCGATCACAGGTCGTGCTCTGTATGAGGGGAAGTTGATTCTGCGCGAGGCCCAGCGCCTGGCCGACGAGCTGGACCGGTCGGGCAGCGGCGCCTTGGTCTGATGCTCGCCAAGCGGGTCATCCCATGCCTCGACGTCGATTGCGGACGCGTGGTCAAGGGGGTGCGTTTTCAGGAGATCCGCGACGCCGGCGACCCTGTGTCGGTGGCCCGCCATTATGATGCTGATGGCGCCGACGAGATCACCTTCCTCGACATCAGCGCCAGTCACGAGGGGCGCGACACCATGGTCTCCGTGGTCGAGGCGATCGCCTCACAGGTCTTCATCCCCCTGACCGTAGGCGGCGGCGTCCGCGAGATCGCCGACATACGGCGGCTATTGAACGCCGGGGCCGACAAGGTCAGTATCAATTCCGCGGCTGTCCAGCGCCCGGACTTCATCAAAGAGGCCGCCGATCACTTCGGCGCGCAGTGCCTGGTAGTGGCGATCGACGCCAAGGCCGTCAACGGCCACTGGGAGGTGTTCACGCACGGTGGTCGCCGCGCGACGGGCCTCGATGTCGCGGAATGGGCGGCGCGCATGAGCGCATTCGGCGCGGGCGAGATCCTGCTTACGAGTATGGATCGCGACGGCACGCGCGACGGTTTCGATTTGCCCCTCACGCGCGCGGTGGCTGAGGCGGTGACGGTGCCGGTCATAGCCTCCGGCGGGGTCGGCACGCTCGCGCATTTGGCCGATGGCGTCCTCGAAGGCCATGCCGATGCCGTGCTTGCGGCGAGCATCTTCCATTTCGGGGAGTTCACCGTAGGTGCGGCCAAGCGCTACATGGCCGATCGTGGCATCGAGGTCCGTTTATGACCGAGCCCGCCTGGCTGTCTCAAGTCAAATGGTCGGACGACGGGCTCGTGCCGGCCATCGCCCAGGATGCGAAGAGCGGGCGCGTGCTCATGCTCGCCTGGATGAATGCCGAGTCCCTGGCCTTGAGCCTGGCCGAGGGCCGGGCCGTTTATTGGTCGAGGTCTCGCGGACGATTGTGGCGTAAAGGGGAAGAATCGGGCCACGTCCAGCGTCTACAGGAGGTTCGCCTGGATTGTGATGGCGACACCTTGCTTTTGCAGGTCGAGCAGGTCGGGGGTATCGCCTGCCATACCGGGCGCGAAAGCTGTTTCTTTTCACCTCTGCGTGGGGCGGCCTTCGTTGCGGCTGACCCGGTATTAAAGGCCGCTCAGGAGATTTATGGAAAGGCGGGCAGCGCAAAGCCTGGATCGGGGGTAGAATGAGCGACGAGCTATTGGCCGAGCTCTATGCCACGCTTAAGGCGCGCGCAAGCGCCGATCCCAAGGTCTCTTATGTGGCCTCGCTCTACCATAAGGGCCTGGACGGCATCCTGAAGAAGGTCGGAGAGGAGGCCGTCGAGACCGTGATCGCCGCCAAGGGGGGCGACCCCAAGGCGTTGATCCATGAGACCGCCGACCTCTGGTTCCATTGCTTGGTCATGCTGGCCTTCCTGGATATTGGCCCCGAGCAGATCCTGGCGGAACTTAAGGGGCGCATGGGGCGGTCCGGTATCGAGGAAAAGGCGCGCCGCCACGAGGGCTAGCTGATGTCGCAATGCATTTTCTGCCAGATTGTCGGAAACCAAATCCCGGCCCCGCGACTTTATGAGGACGAGCGCCTCATCGTGATCGCCGACAAGTATCCCAAGGCCCCGGTTCATCTGTTGGTCATACCGCGGGAGCATATCTCCAGTCTGAACGAGGTGGGGCCCGAGCACGCCGAGCTTATGGCGCACGCGGTCTCTGTTCTTCCCGAGGTGGCGCGCCGGGGCGGGCTTACCGATGGCTTTCGGACGATTATCAACACGGGGCCTGGCGGCGGCCAGGAAATTCCCCATCTGCATATCCATGTGCTGGGCGGCGGTCGATTGCCCGGTTTCTAGGAGGCGGCTATGGATTTATTCAGTATCTGGCACCTTTTGATCATTCTGGCGGTCGTGCTCGTGCTGTTTGGTACGAGCAAGGTCCGCAATATCGGCAGCGATCTCGGGGGCGCCATCAAGAGCTTCCGGAGTGCGATGAAGGAGGAGTCGGCGGGCGACAAGGCTGAGGAGGCCGCGCCTACTCCTTCCTCGGGCGACGACCGCGGGCGCATCATAGAAGGGCAGGTGAATCCCGTCGGCGGATCCAAGGCCGCGGACGCCACACGGGTTCGTAAGGGCTAGGCCTGGGGGCCGATGTTCGATTTCAGTTTCTCAGAACTCCTGATCATCGCTGTCGTCGCCGTTATCGTGTTGGATCCTCGTCACCTACCCGATGTCGCGCGTGGCGCCGGACGCTGGGTGGCGCGCGCCCGCAACTTTGTGGCAAAGATGAAGCAAGACCTCGATGGCCAGGTCGGAACTGAGCATCTGGCGCCGTTGCGTGAGCTGAACGAGGAATGGCAGCGCACCAAGGCTCTGCTTCATGACTCGGTGCCGCGCGACTGGCAGGAGGTGCTGGGCGACGAGAGTCCTGACCGGGAGCCGCCTGAGCTTGCCGCCTCTCCCGATATCCCGCGCCGACCGCCCCAGGCGGCGACTCCCGCCAGGAGACGGCGCCGCCGTGGGCGACGTCGGGCCGCGGCACGCACGACGGGTGTGGATCCAAGCAAGTTAGGGAAGGGTGATGGCGGCCAGGGCGTCTGAGAGCGCCGAAGCGAGCTTCATCGAACATCTCCTCGAGCTCCGGTCCCGGCTTTTACGGTCCCTGATCGTGGTCTTGGTGTTGTTCGTGGGCCTCTTCCCGTTCGACAACACGCTTTACCGCCTGCTGGCACGTCCTTTGACCTCGGTGCTTCCGAAGAATGGGGCGATGATCGCGACCAATCTCCCGTCGACCTTCATGGCGCCGCTCAAGCTCACGTTCGCGACCGCACTCGCTCTCTCCATCCCGTTCATCCTTTATCAAATGTGGGCATTTGTCGCACCAGGTCTCTACCAACGCGAGCGCCGCCTCGTCACGCCCCTGCTCATATCGAGCACCCTGCTTTTTTATCTGGGCATGGCCTTTGCGTATTTCGTGATCTTTCCGCTGACCTTTGGCTTCTTCGCCCACGCCGCGCCTGCGGGCGTGCGTGTCATGACGGACATCAATCACTACCTGAGCTTTGTGCTGACGCTCTTCTTCGCTTTCGGGCTCGCCTTCGAGGTGCCGGTCGCTATTGTGCTACTGGTCCTCATGGGAGTGCTGCGGCCCGAGACTTTGTCGGCCAAGCGCCGTTACGTGATCCTCGGGGCCTTCATTATCGCCGCCATCATCACCCCGCCCGATGCCTTTTCCCAGACCACTCTGGCGCTTGCCATGTGGGGCCTGTTTGAGGCGGGCCTGCTCGTGGCCTATCGGGTGCGGCCGCGGTCCTCGTCGGTTGATCTTATGGAGGTGCCTCCTGCCGCCGCCGTGGAGCCGGCCGCGGAGGCCGCACCCAAGCCCCGGCCGCGTCGTCGCGCCCGGCGCCGCCGTCCGCCTAAGCCGCCGACCGGCGACTAAGCGATCTTTCGGGAGGCAACCGAGATCTGCGTCAACGCGCGGATGCCCGGCTGCTCCGGGACGCTGCGCGCCTCTCGAAAATCTCTTAGGGGCCGCCGCGATAAGGCTTGGAGCCACGAGCGCCGATCCGGATTTTTGGGAAGGGATGGCCTGCGCTCTTCGGGGGCTGCGATGAGGCGCATGTCCGTTCAAGGCGTCCGGTGGGCCACCGTCTGTAGACTATTCTCAAGTGTGTGCCCATAATAAACGAAATCTTGTGGATTATGGGACTTATTGCTCGGCTATGCTGCATCGTTACGGATTCTCCAATTTTCAATCGTTTCGCGATCGCGTCGATGTCGACCTGACATTGACGCATAAGGTTGCGCTCACGGATTGGATGGCGGACCTAGCAGGGGGCCGGGTTTCGAAGGTCCTGGCCGTGATCGGGCCCAACGGTGGCGGCAAGACTGCGCTCCTGAAGCCCATGGCCTTTCTGGGCTGGTTCGTCAGCCAGTCATTTGCTCAGACTGCGGATGCCCGCATTCCCGTCATCCCGCATTTTGCGAGTAAGACAGATCCCACGGAATTTGAGTGTCTGCTGGATTTCGATGGGTCGCACTGGCGTTATGTCTTGCGCTGCACGGAAGAGAAGGTTCTCCATGAGGCGCTCTACCAAAAGGGTGAGCGTTTCCGTTATGTCTTCGTGCGTGACTGGGACCCGCAAACGGACAGTTATCGGGTGAAGCAGCAGGATTTCGGTTTGGCCGCCCAGGAGGCGCGTAAGGTGCGCCGAAATGTCTCTCTGATCGCTTGGGCCGCGCAATTCGATGTCCCGCTCGCGCGGCGCATGGCCGCGCCGTATGTCGTCACGAATATCAACGTATTGGGCCGCGTGCCGATGGGTGAGGCCGCTGTCCTTGAGGCCGCCCAGCACTTCTTGCTGCGTCCCGAACAGCGAGGCTGGATGAGTGCCTTGCTCTCGGCCTGGGACCTGGGTCTCGCCGATGTCGACTTGCGCGAGATGTCGGCCGGAAACGCCCAGGACCCGGCACAAAAGATCTGGGTGCCCTACGGTCGCCATAGAAGCGGGGCCACTCTCTTTGAGTTGCCCTTCGCGTTCGAATCGAGCGGCACGCAAGCCGCCTTTGTGCTGTTGGCTCGCGTCCTAGAGGCCCTCACCATGGGCGGGCTGGCTGTTATCGATGAACTGGAAAACGATCTCCACCCGCATATGGTGGAGCCGATTCTGGGCCTCTTCGCGAATCCGCAAACCAATCGGTTGGGCGCGCAGATCTTGTTTACCTGCCATAGTCCGGAAGTGCTCACGCTTCTCAATAAGGCGCAGGCCATGGTGGTCGAGAAGAATGAGGAGTGCGAAAGCCTCGCGATCCGCCTCGATAAGGTGGCGGGCATACGCAGCGACGACAATTTCTACGCGAAATATATGGCCGGCGCCTTTGGCGGCGTGCCGCGCTTCGATGGCTGATCCCAGGGATCGCTGGGCTGTAAGGCGCACTTTGCTCATAGTTGGCGAGGGCCACGATGAGGAGCGTTTTTTGCGGCATGTGAAGGCGCTCTACGTCTCTCGCGGATGCGGCTTGATGGTGACCGTAGGGAACGCCCGCGGGAAAGGGGCCCGGCACGTCATCGACTGGACGGCGAGGCAGGCGGCCAACCAACGCTATGACAAGATAGCCGCCTTGTTGGATACGGACACGGATTGGTCGCCCGCCGTCGCCGCGACCGCCCGCAAAAAGAAAATAGTGGTCCTGAAGTCCGAGCCTTGCCTAGAGGCGCTTCTGCTGCGTATTCTCGGGCACGTCCCCGTGGGTGACGCCGAATCCCTCAAGCGACAATGGCGGGCGATCATAGGCGACCCGGCGGACATAAAGAGACACGCCGCGTTGTTTACGACTCCGGTCCTCGAGGCAAGCCGAGGCCGGGAGCCTGCCATCGACGGCCTGCTCGGGCTTTTGCGTTCAGCCGCGCGGAGTTGAGGGAGGCCAAAATGTCTGGCCGGAGCTCCTCTCGCGTCACGGTGCCGGCTGCGCCACTACCGGGGCCATTTAACACCACTGCCCGAATGCCACCCTAGTGATCGACCGCACCCGCGGTGAAGGCCTTGAACGAGGCGCTTGTCAGCCGTCCGGAAAAGGAGTGGCGGGGATTAGATAAGCGGGGGCATCAGGCGATTAAAGGGCTTACGTGGGATGCTCGGGATGCAGGCGCGCAATCGCTCAAAGAAACAGTCGCGCTTCTTAAACGCGCTCTGCACTTTCAACCGGCGCATCCATCGCGCCTGGCATTGCCGGCCGCATGGCCGGGTACTGAAGAATGAGTTCGAGCGCGTCTGGCACTTCACGTATCCCGGTGCGGCCAAACAGTTCTTGCGGCGCTGGATGACGGCGGCCTTAAGAAGCCGTTTACCCTCTCTCAAGAGGTTTGTGACCACCGTGCGTAATCACTTCGATAACATCCTCTCCTTCATTGAACGCCTGCTCACCAATGCCGTGGGCGAAGGCATCAACCGCCTGCAGAAGATCGTGAAGAACCGGCCTTCCGGATTCCGCGGTTTGGAGCCCTTCGCTAACCTTATCTTCCTTATGTACGATCGGAGACCTCGATATCCCTGCGCACATTCCTCCCGATTTGCGTACGCTGTGAGGGCTGAGGAAAGCACTATGAAGCTAGGGATTCTGAGGGTTTTAGCGGTGGGGAGATCCGGATATAGTTGGATTCTTGGGAGAGAATGAAAGCGCTCACGGTATTGGATCTTGGCACCAAAAATTAACCCTGCGTTCGGTTGCGACCCGCGGCGGCCGCCCTCAAACCGCTGGCGATCCGGACAGCTGGGCGATATGCGCCGCCGCAATCGTCTGGAATGCGGGGGATATAAGCGGGGATTTGGTGCAATCCGCCCAGAAGCTGAGGGCCCATTCCTTCGCTAAGGCACGCTCGGCCCCGCTGAGGCCGGGTAGGGTGGTGGGGGTCTTGGCCACCTGAGCCCGTAGTTCTCCGCCTATAGGTGCGTAAGCCATGGGCGCCATGTCGTAGAGGGGGGCTAGCCGGAACGTATCGCCCGAGGAGATGGGGCGCCAGAGGTTCACGTTGCCGTAGTGGCGGTCCGTGTTGGCCGTTATGGCCCCGAAGGCGTCGGCCTGTCGTAGGTGTGCGGCGTCTTGTGGTGGCAACATACGCGCGCCGCGACGAGACGTGCGGCGGCAGCCGTCCAAGGGGTTCTCCGTTGCCCAAAATATTCGTCATCCAGCGCTCCTAAAGGCAAGACGCCTTGTCGCCCCGTGGCGCCTACGCGATCGTAGCGCGGGGAGACGAGGAAGCGTCGGTCCGGTCCGTCGATGATCCGCGGGACGACGGCCGGTAGCCCCGCTTTCTGCAAGACGGCGAGGGCGATAGCTTCGGCTGCCAGGAGGTCGCTTAAACGGGAGGCGATGGGCGCGCTTCCTCGGGGCGCGAACTTCACCAATACAGAATAGAGCGCGCCATCAGTCGTTTGCAGGGTCGCCGTGAATTTCGGCTGCTCCCCCCCGCCGACGATCCTGGAAGCTCCCCTGCCAAGGTCGCGCGCGCACGGGCTTCAAAGGCCTCCGCTAACCCGTCTGTCTCCGGGATGGGTCTCGCCGAGCTTTGATACCAGCGCGCCAAAGACACTTCTCCCAGGATAAGGTCTCCGGAAAGGTCTTCCCCCCGTTCGCTCATAATCCGCAAGACCTCGTCGTCGCTCCAGTGGTTCGGGTTATCCGCCACGTCATAGGTCGTTGCTATCTGGCGGGCGAACGCTCGCCCTAAGAAGCCCTCGGGACGCAAGGCCGCTATTTCGGGCGAATACTCGGAGGTGGCCACGCCAGTCAATCCAAAGCGTCCCACCATTCGCCAAGGGGCGCGCGGGGGTAGGTCAATGATTTCCCCGTCGGGGGCGACGCGGCGTACAGGGATAACCCCGGGCGGGCGCGTGGCCGCAAGCCAAAGCCTACGTCCCTCTTTCCACGAAGCGATTTGGGGGCCTGCGGCCCGCACGGCGCGCCAGAGGGTCGGGTGACTGATTCCCTGCGAGGCGGCAAGCTCTGATCCGGCCACCGGGGCCCTCGATGCGCGCAAAACCTTGATCAGACTGAAAGCTATAATGTTCTGTATTATACAGAAAATCTGTTATTTATAAGCAGGTTATAAAGTCTATAACGCTAAATCTGCAAGATATCACCATCCCCACGTCAGCGCGTTCTCGCATTCTCCTCTAGGGCGGGCCGCCGTACGATCGGGGGTAGAGGCCTCATAGCGTGGTCTTGGTGAAGATGTTGAGCACGACCACGCCTGCGACAATGAGCGCGATGCCGCCGAGCGCAGCCAAGTTCAGTGACTGGCGGTAGACGACCCACCCAATCAGCGAGATCAGGGCAACGCCCGTGCCTGACCAGACCGCATAGGCGACGCCGACGGGAATGGTGCGTAGCGTCAGCGAAAGGAAATAAAACGCCGACCCATAGCCTACGATGACAAGTGTCGAGGGTAGCCATTGCGTGAAGCCGTCCGCGGCCTTTAGTGCGGATGTCGCAACGACCTCGGAGATGATGGCGATCGCGAGATAGAGCCAGGGCATTGGTGTGTACTTCCTTGGAGGTGGGCCGCGACCGCGGCCGGTGGAGTCTGTCGTGGCCCTGCCCACTATGCCGCAAGGATGGTTAAACCGTCGAATCCGAGGGCTCGGGATCCCCGGCATCGCCCAGCCGTTCATGCCGGCGCGCG
This sequence comes from Acidiferrobacter sp., assembly GCF_054609335.1. NCBI lineage: Bacteria > Pseudomonadati > Pseudomonadota > Gammaproteobacteria > Acidiferrobacterales > Acidiferrobacteraceae > Acidiferrobacter > Acidiferrobacter sp. Next base: position 23,574 of record NZ_JBTRWP010000035.1, read on the forward strand.
GTCGTCCCGAACCCAGGGCGCCGTCCCGTCTCCCTCAGTCGCTCTTATTGGTCATGGCGTGGGAGGCGGCCCTTGCGTGAGTGATGTCGCGGCCTTCAGGGGCGGTCGCGTGGCCACGACCATGTGCACGGTGAGGCGCTGGCCGTTACGGATGACACCCAGGGTGATGGGTGTGCCGGGCTTGGTATCCGCGATCTTCAGAAGGGCCCGATTCGCCGAGCGCAGTGGCTGGCCGTTGATGGCGTAGAGCACGTCGCCTGCTCGTACCCCGGCTTTGGCCGCGGGACCGTCATTGTAGATAGCCGCGACCAGTACGCCCCGCAGGGATTTGGGGAGCTTCAGCGTTCGTGCGAGCGCCGGCGTTAGGGTCTGTCCTGCGACCCCGATCCAGCCTTCGATCACGTGGCCGTATTTGACGATCTGCCGAAACACGTGTCGGGCCAAGTTGACTGGAATGGCGAAACCGATTCCCTGATACCCACCGCTATGGGTGTAGATCGCGCTGTCGATGCCGATCAGGTCGCCGTTGGTGTTGATGAGTGCACCGCCCGAGTTACCCGGATTGATGGCAGCATCCGTTTGGATGAAGTTTTCGATCGGGCTTAGGCCGAGTTCGTCACGCCCCGTGGCACTCACGATACCCATGGTGACAGTCTGCCCGATACCGAAGGGGTCGCCTATGGCGAGCACGACATCGCCCACGGCGATATCGGAGGCGTGCCCCAGGGTTATGGCGGACAGGCGCGGGAGATGGATCTTGAGTACGGCAAGATCGGTCGCCGGGTCAACGCCGACGACTCGCGCGTTGGCGCTGCGCCCGTCTTTCAGGAATACGCGGATTGCGTCCGCGCCGTGGATCACATGGTAGTTGGTCAGGATATAGCCGGCCTTGCTGATGATCACACCGGAGCCCAGGCTGGTCTCCACGCGCTTGCGGCTCTCCGGTGGCCGCGGCCCCCCAAAGGGCTCGTAGAATGGGAGTTCGGGGGCGGTCTGCGGGTGCGTCACCACCACTTTGGCCGTGTTAATATTGACCACTGCGCGGGCGGCCTGCTTGACCGCATAGACATAGGAGACCGGCCCCGGGGATGAGGATTTGGCCGGAGGCGCCTCGCGCACCACGACCGTAGGGCCATGCGCGATCAGTTGCGGCTGGAACAGCAGGATCACAAAGGCGAGCGCAAGGCCCCCGGTCACGATACGGACGAGGATCACGAGGCGGTGCGAGAGAGACATGAGGCCTCCGGGCCGGTAGCGCCCTAGGCGGGCTTGTCGTTATGGAGTAAAATTATAGGACTCGTGTGGCCCAAAAGTTAAGCACGCCTCGATCCTGGGGCGCAATAACAGCCGCTCGAGAGGGCCGGAGACCTTCCGGCGATGTTGTGGCTGTAGGCCTGACGTGAGTCGTGGCATGGAGATAAGCATGGTTATTCCCGCCGTCCGCAAACCCATAATGACGCTTTATTCCGGAACCACCTGCCCCTTCAGTCACAAAGCGCGCATCGTCTTGCTCGAAAAGGACGTCGAGTGTCAGGTCATTCATGTCGATCTGAAGAAAAAGCCCCGTGAGCTGGCGGAGGTGAACCCCTATAACCAGGTTCCCACGATGGTGGATCGCGATCTGGTGTTGTACGAGTCGCACATCATCATCGAGTATCTCGATGAGCGGCTACCACACCCGCCACTCATGCCTGTCGATCCCGTTACTCGGGGTCGGGCGCGCTTGATGCTGTGGCGCTTCAATCGCGATTGGTATGACCTGTTCCCTGAACTTCAGGGCGAAGACAAGCGCGTTGCTCAGCGTGCACGCACCGTCATCCGCGATGGCCTCACGGTCATTTCGCCGCTCTTCAAAGACCAGTCCTATTTACTGGGCGAGGAGTTTACGCTCGCGGACTGCGCGCTGGCCCCGCTCCTCTGGCGGCTGCCGTACTACGACATCGAACTACCACGCCAGGCGAAGCCCATCCTCGATTACGCCGAAAGACTGTTCGCTCGCAAGCCCTTCAGGTTGAGCCTCACGGACGCCGAAAGGGACATGCGGCGCTGATGGCAGCCCTTAGAACGCACCTCGTAGGGGCGGTCTATCAGTGGGCCGTTGAAGGCGGTTTCAGTCCCTTCATCCTGGTCGACGCCACCAAACCCGGCGTGCAAGTCCCCTTAGGCCGGGTGGAAGACGGACGCATCACGTTGAATGTCGACCCGCGCGCGGTTCGCGACTTCTCGATTCAGGACGAGGTGCTGAGTTTCCAGGCGCGATTCGGCGGCCAACCCTTCCTGGTGGCTCTGCCGACCTTGGCGGTGCTCGCGATCTATGCGCGCGAGAACGGGCGGGGATTATCCTTCGAGGGGGAGGATGACCCGGAGCCGCCGGCCCCTGCAACCACGCCTCCCTCCGACGCTAGGACCGGCCGCAAAGGACCTGCGCTGCGGCGTGTGAAGTAGTCCTCACCACCTCGGGGGGCGGTATGCCTGTCCGGCGAGGTGCCGGAAGAAGGACCCGGCAGCGGGGGAGATCCAGCGAGAAACCCCTTTCCGCCACTCGATAGGGGTCAACGGGCAAGAACGGCGCAGCGACCTCATCCATTCGCTTATTCCCGAATCATCGACCGATTATCGCCCAAAAACGTGACGCCTCATCCGCTCGTCCCTGGCCCCTCTGCGGATGTCCGAAAACGGTTCTCGCCCCTCGCCCTTTCCGCCAGTATGCGCGCCATCACGAGTCTTCCTGATCGATCTTCCTTCTAATCGGGGTGGTTCGCGATCGGACTCTTCCGTGGGGAGGTATGCGACTCTATGGCGCGTTATCCATTCAGATCGTCACGTTCGACCGCAAACGCGGGTTTCTGGCCGGCCTTGGTTCTGGCGGCATTCTGCTGGGGCGGCCCAAGTGCCGCAGCCCTTGCGGGGGTGTCCGTCCCAACGGTGCCCATCACCGGCAGCACTATCCCCCTGGGGCTTGCCCTGAATACCCCGGGCGCCGGCACGGGCCAGACGTACTACGTTGCGACCACGGGGTCCGACAGCAATAACGGCTTGAGTCCGCAGACGCCG
>NZ_JBTRWP010000036.1:0-26548 GCF_054609335.1 Acidiferrobacter sp.
TCTAAACGCAAAGCCTGTCAAGGCGCCGCCACCAACGCGCCCCAGGCCTAACCCCTCCATTTACCGAATAGCGCCAGCGACTCGCACGACGTATCGTGCCTGCCATCAACGGAGGCACGGCAATGAAAATATGGATACCACTCCTCCTATGCGCGGAAAGCCCGGCGGCCATGGCCATCATGCGCTTGCCGGGATACGCGCAAGGATCGGATCTACGTATAACGATTGAGGAACGAGCGCATGCCATCACGGACGTCATAGCGCTTATCGTCAGTATTCTCGCGATCATAGGCATCTTGATAGGCGCTGGATATTTCGCGATCGGACAGGCCGAGCGGGGCAAGAGTTACGTTGTAGGCAGCGTCCTGGGGCTCGTCCTTGCGGCGAGCGCCTACGGGATTGCCGCCTTGGTGGTTGGGGCGTGATGGCTTTCAACAAGCGCCTCGCGCCGCCGCGCATCCTAGGGCTTCCTCTAGGCGCGGCCATAGCGGGCCTCGTGACCCTGACGGGGGCGTTGGTCTCGGTGGTCTTGCCGGGCCTCGCGGGATCGGTCGCGGTGATGGCGGCGATCGGGGCGCTCCCTTTTGGGATCGCCGCCGCGCTGGTTGGTGATGACGTGACATTTGCCCGCGTCTATTGGCTATCGAGACGGGAACGGCGGATCGCGGCACGGGAGGGATTATGGCTTTAGGCGCACGACGTTATTGCGACGTCTATACGTGGTCGCATGGTTTAAGTGAGAGCGTGGTCGCGCACGGCGACGGGGCCGCCTCGCTTGCGATCCTTTGGGACGGGCTCGATGGCGAGTTCGAGGATCGCGCGGGCCGCAATCGCGAATGGGCCACGATAGAGAGGGTTCTCGACCGTCTGCCGGAGCAGTACTGGTTGGAGTTCCATTTGTGGCGCGAGAGGCGCCCCGATGCGGCGCGTGCCTATCGGGCGCATTACGAAGAGGCAACGCGCAAGAGCCCGTTCGCAGGCGCCATGCGTTCGGCCATAGCCGACCATTTGGCCCCCTATTTCCTGGTGAATGTCGTAGCGCTCATAGTCGGGCGCCTGCCCCGGATGGAGGCTGGCGTACGCCGCGCCTTAAACGGCCAGGCGCGGCGCGCGGGGGAGCTCGAGGCGCTGGGGGCGGAGCTCGCCGCTCTTTTACCGGGTGGCCGGATCGCTACGGTTCACGAATACGCGGCCCTTGTGCAGCGCAGCTACGATTTGGGCCCGCCGCTTGCGGCCTTCGATCCCTGGTTGTCGCTCGCCGAGCAACTGGTGGTGGTACCACCAAAGCCCCAAAAACGCGCCTTGGATGTGGATGGACGGTTGGTGCGCATGCACTACCTCCACCTCTATCCGGAGGTCGATCCCGCATGGATCCTGCCCACCGTGTCGGGCCCCATCAGCTTGCACGTCTCCCAAGTCGTCATGCCCGCTGCCACCGAGCGGGCACTACGCGCTTCCGAGCGCGCCGACAGGCTCGCGCAGGGCGGCCTTGCCAGCAAGGGTCGAGAGCGGCAACTGGCGGCCCTCAAGGAAATGCAGGGTTTTCGTATGGAGGTGGCCGAGAATGACTGGCGTGTGCACCGCAACGCCTACATGGTCTGCGCGGAAATAGAGGGCGTGCCGACCGCTCCTCTGAGCCGTCTCGTCGAAAGTTTACAGGGTAAGGGCGGACGCGTACGCGACGACGACTTCGTGCAGCTGCCGTTTTTCCGGGTCTCCCAGCCTGGGCAGGGGTACCAGGCGCCTATCTGGCGGCCGGACCATGCGGCTTTGATCGCGGCCATGGCCCCGACGCAGGTCTTCCGCACGGGTTGCGTTAAGCCTGAGTCCTTGCGCCTAGGGCTCGCCTCCCAGCCGCTCCACTTCGATTACAGCCATCAAGTCGTGGCGCATGGCTTCACGGTTGCGATGACGGGCGCGGGCAAAGGCGTGGACAAGGTCGCGACCATGGTCGAGACCTACCCTTTTGGTGTGGACTGGTATGTCCTGGAGATCGGCTCGACATACCGCTGGGCGGTAGAGGCGCTCGGCGGCCGTTATACGAAAATAGACCCGGGCACAGCCGCCGTTAACCCCCTGCCACCGCGGAGCGCAGCAGCGGGAGGGCTCGACCCGCTGCTCGCCTCCGGCACGATGAATATCCTGGCCTTCATCCTAACCGACGGCCGGACGCTTCTCGACTTTCACGAGCAGGCGGCGGGCGCCGCGGCCCTTACGCGTCTTTATGGCATAGAGTCACCCACGGATCCTGGGTTGTCCGATCTTCTGGTATCCCTCGAAGGGTTGACCGATGTGAGCCCGGAACAAAGGCGCGCGGCGCAGGTCATGGGGGCCAATCTGCACAGCTTTCTCGAAACCCCCGAGGGCCGGATATTCGCCGGCCCGGACAACGTCCAGCTGAGCCCTGGCATATGTGGCGTTGATCTCCGGGATGTGGATAGGGCGAGCCCAAAATTGCTTACTTTCTATCTCGTGTTCCTCTGTCTGCGCTTCCTGAATCTGGCTTTTGCCAACCGGAATCAGGCCCGCGTCCTGCTCGACGAAATCCACCGATTCGTGGCCCACGCGCCCGGGGTCTTGTCGCGTCTCGTGTCCGAAATCGCGCGCATGGGGCGCAAGGAGGCGGCGGCCATCGATATCGTCACGCAGGGGCTCGCCGAGATCGATCTTATGGAAAAGGAGATCGTGAACTCGATGCCGCTTAGGTCTCTGCTCTATCGCAATGATGGCTGGGAGGAAATCGCCGCTCGCATCGGGATGCCGGAGCCGGCTCTGGAACTCTGGAAGCGCCTGCCATTTCCCTTAAATCTTCCCTGGCGGCCGGCGATTCGATCCGTGGGGCCTCAGTATTACGGTTTGCGATTGACCTTCCCGCGTGCCCTGCTCGCCTTGGCCGATACCACCCCGGAGGGGCTGGCGCGCAAGGAGCGGCTGGGTGCGGAGGTGTCCGATCCGCTCGCGCGCCTGGCTCGGTATCTGGAGGAGGAGTCATGAGAAGGCTTGGTGTGGGACTTGTTTTGTGGGTGGTCGCGACAGTGCCTGCGTGGGCCTTCCTTGGTGTGGGCGACGTGACGTTCGATCCGCCGGTCCACGCGGAGCTCGTCAGTCTCCTCGATCAGACCCTGGCGATCTATCGCACGGCCGTGCGCGAGGTGCGCAGGCTGCAGGCGGTGCAGTCGACGTTGCCGCGAGGCAAACCGCGACGCGCGCGCCATCGCCAACGGGGACCTCGTGCGTTACGAAGAGCGTAGCCTGCCCCACGGCCTGCCCCACGGTCTGAAGGCCTTGCTCGCGCGCACCGGAGCGGCGGCGCATAACGCGAACGATTACGGTGGGTATCTGCGCCAACAAGCACATCGTTTTGGGCGGCTTGCGAGGCTGCGCTGGTTGAGGCGCGGGGTGCGGCATGATGCGCGGCTTTCGGCTACGAGCCTCGGTATCCGCACGAGCGGCGAGGTCACCGCCCGCTCGACTGCGACACTTGCGGGCCTAGCCGCCGCCCGCGCGCGTTCGCGCGAACGTCGGGCCATACGCCGCGCCGCCGAACGCCGCAACGCAAGCCACCTCCCCCGCGAGGCGGCCTCCTTGTATCGAGCCTTTGGGACGAGCCATGAATAGCGCATCGCTTGTGGTCCACCTTTTGGCTTATCTGGCGCCCGGCAGCGTTTATCGCGCCGCCGCCCCGGTGGCGGATGTCTTGATGCGCACAGTGACGCCGTCGCTGTTTGTGATCGCCTTGTATACGCGGCTTCTCGAGGCGCAGATGGATTCCGTGTCGGGGTTCGGACAGCTCACCCGCGTGGTCCGCGACATCGTCGTGTGGGGCTTCGTTCTGGTCGCCTACTTTGCGTTAGGCAACCTGCTGATCCATTACTTGAATGCCTTGTACGCGACCATGGGCCGCATCGGGTCTTTGCAACTGGTAGCCAAGCAGATGGCGGCCTTGCTCGACATTGCCGCTAAAGGCCCAAGCGGCGTGTGGGGCACCATAAAAGAGATCAACGCCTTGCCGCTGCGTTTTGCGACAGTCCTCATCTACTACGCGACGCTTGTCATGACCACGTTTCTCGAGGCCTTGCTGCGTATTGCCCAGGCGATAGGTTATGAGTTCGCCTTTCTTTATGGACTGGTCGCCATACCGCTTGCGCTCAGCAGGACGTTCTCCCTTGTGCGTGGTTTCGCGAAGCTCATGGGGTTCTTCATCCTCTGGCCTGTCGTGCAGGCGCTCTTGTTGGCCGTGTTCTCACCGCTTTTTACGCATGCCGTGGCCGACCTCCAAGGCCTGCTTGGGCCGGCCGCCTACATGACCGTGTACGCGCATATGCTTTTTACCATTCTGAACATGATTTTGTGCGCCGTGTTGCTCGCCGCTCCTTACATCACGGCAGGCCTCATCGAAAACGCGGGTACCGCCCAGCCTTTGCTCGCCCCCTATCTGGCGGGTCTTTCTTCGGTCGGCGCGACGCTTGCTTTGGGTGTCGGGCATGGAAGCGCGCGGGCTGTCGATTACTACTTATACGGTCGGGAGGAGGACGCCCTCTCAGTGCCTCCGCGCCCCATGCCCGAGTTGCATGTGCCGCGGGACCCGAACTTCATCCCGAGCGGCATGGACGGAGGCGCTGTGCGTACGAACTACCTAAAGCCGCAATACGATGGGCCACCCAGGAATGATCAATCTGATGACTTTTCCCGACGCTAAGGCATGGGGCCGTCACGGTCCCCAGGGACTCTTGATGCAGCGCCTAGCCCGTTATGCGCTCCTCGGTTGGGCGCTGTTCGCCTGCGCCGCCGCCGCATTCGTGGTGCTTGCGGTGGCAGTCGTGTGGCGCACGCCGCCCATAGTCGCCGTCGACCGCTCGGGCGCCATTCTCGGACGCATGCAGTGGCTGGGCGCTGTTCATCGATCGCGTCGCGAGGTCATAGCGGCGTCCATGCGTTTTCTGCGCGACTATTTGAGCGCGAACGCCACGACCGTGGTCCCGGACTATATCGAGGCTCTGGACATGATGGCGCCCGCACTCAGAAGCGCGACCGTGGCTGCACTTCGCAAGACTGCCTATCTCGCGCGGATCCGTGCGGCGCGTATGCGTTCCTGGATCAGCTTTGCCAAGGGTCATGATCGCCCGCGCGTGGTGCGCAAGGGCGCGCGGGAATTCCTGGTGCATATGCAGGGAACCCTCCATGTCGTTTTGCCGAGCGGCCGACGTTACCGCGAGCACTTCGCTTACCTGTTGACCGAGACCGCCGTAGCGCGTCGTCCTCACGATACCGCGGGCTTGCGCATCGAAGGAATCAACCCCCTATGACTGCCCATCTCTCTGCTGTTTTGCGGCCACTTGCGCCCCACGCCCGCGTGGTGACTTTGCGGCCCTACCGTGCGCTTTCGGCCACGATCGTGCCCGATCTCGGGCTGCGGCTCGTGTTCCCAAGCGGCGCCCAAGGGGTCCGCTTTGCGATCACAAACCCGGTGTTCTCCGCGGCGAGACTCGGTCGACGCGCCATTTTGATTACGGTGGCGCGTGGCCTTACGCGGCGCTACTGCGGCAACGCGTACATGGATTGGAACGGGTTCTTTGTGTCCTTGCTCGTTTGTACGAGCGCTCGCGGGCGACGCTACACGAGCGACATCCTTTTTCGCCGTCCAAAGGCCTCCACGCCTCCCGTCACGCCACGTCCTACGCCGCCTTCGGCCTGGGCTATAGCCATGGCTTACGCGGCCTTCGGGCCCGTCCCGCAAGTCGCGATCCGCAAGCGTGTGGTCTTGAAGCAGGGCACAAGGGTTGCGGTGTTGCGCGTACGGCGTATGTGGCTCTTGCCAGGCCGGGCGATCCTCGGGTTTGCGCTCTCGCGAAGTGGTGGGCGGCCGGAAGCCCTGGACAGCGCGGTCCTCTACCGGGGTCGCAGCCAATGGCGGCAAGTTCCAACAACGCTCACCTGTGTCACGAGTGCCGCCGCAGGGGGTGTGGCCTGCGCGCTCGCGCTTGCGCGGCCCAAGGGTCCCGTGAGGCGCTGGCACCTGGTCGTCATGACAGGCCTTGGGCCCGCGCGACTGTCATGGTGATCGCGACCATGCCCGCGCCGACTGTCATCGTGCAGCGCCTCATAGGCGAGCGGCCGGCGCCGCCGTCTGTGTTTCATCGCCTGCTGGCGCTGACCGCGGGCCGAGCGCGGCCGCCGCGACGGCGCGTGCCTGCGAGGCGCCCGCCTACGGTAGCGCCGTTTGCCGTAGCCCCAGCGCATGGTCGGCCGGTCATATTGCCCGATGCGCCGCATGACCTAGGCATCCGCGCGGGCACATGGATCGAGGTCGCGCTGCGCCGTGGCGTCACCGACGTCGATTCGACGCTCGTCGTTTTACATGTGGAGTCGCCAGTGCGGGGGCTGTGGGGCGTTTTGCCTACAGGTACGCGGCTTTTGGGGCGGGTGGAGGGGCGTGCTTTGGGGCGCATCCGCATTGCCGTAAGCCAGGCGATCACGCCGCGCGGTCGGCATGTGCCCCTCGACGCTGCGGCCTTTGGGGCGGATCGGGACCCGGGCCTGCCGGCCTATGTCGTGGGGGGGCGCCGCGAGACGGTCCTCGCCGCCTTCGTCTCATCGGTCGTGGAGGGTGTCGACGCGCTGATGGGATCGGCCGCGGCGCAGGGTTCGGCGCAGGCGGCGGCGCTCGGGCAGGTGGGTACGAACACTCTGAATGCGGCGGCCTTCGGGCGCGCGCCACGCCGGATCCTCTATGCCCCGGCGCAACAAGCTTACGTCCAAACACAAAAGGAGTCGTGATGAACACATGGATGAGAATAGGCTGGCTCGCCGTGGTCTTAGGCCTTCCGGTCTCCTGCGGCGCGTGGCGCCTGTCTGTGGGTGGCGGTCTCCTGGCGGGCCTCGTGTCAGCGTCGTCGCCGACCGGTACGGCCCTTGGGTGGCAGTTTGCAGGTCAATGGACGCGCGAGGGCTATGTGGGGCAGCGGTGGCTGGTCGATTTGACGGCAGGCCAATTTGCGACGCGGCCGGGATCCAGTGGCTTGCTGGAGCGGGGACGCGAGTTGGGCGGGCTGGTCTTGTGGGAGCGCCGGATCCCATTCAGTTACGCATTCCGCCCTTGGCTCGGGATAGGCGCGGGGGTCACGCGCTACCGCTTCGATGATCGTCTGCGTTTGAACGGCGATGGCTATGCGGTCGGCACCTACCCTGACAGTTCAGAAAGCGATTGGGATATCGGCATTGGTGCGAGTATCCCCATTAATCGCTCGTGGTCCATAGGGGTCACGGCGCAAACCGGGTTCCCGACACGCATATCGACGTTCGGTGTGACCGTTCTCTGGAGGCTATTTTGAACAAGACAAACCATGCTCTCTTGATTGCTGTTGCGGGCCTTGCCTTGAACGGATGTCGCTTGGGTAACCCGGCGTCGCCCACCGCTTTACCCTCGGGTCTGATCGAGGGCTATGTGGTGAGCGGCGGTCCGGTGGCGGGCGCATCGGTCACCATTACCGGCCCGCAAGGGGCGTTGGGCGCTACGCGCACGGATGACAGCGGTCGCTTTGCGCTCGACGTCCAAAGCCTTGACGCGACGCTCAAGGTCGCAGTAAGCGGTGGCTCCTATATTGGGGCAGGCGGCACTACTGTGACCTCCGGCGTGTTGCGCGGCGTCTTCCCCTACCAAAACGGGCAAGGCGTCCAGGTCGCGGTCGATCCCCTGACCACGGCAATGGCCGCCTATGACGACTATCTCGGAGGCCAGGGCATCGATGCCGCGACCGCCGCGGCGCGCGCACGGGCCGCCTTCGTTAATTGGCTCGGCTTCGACCCCACGACCACGCTGCCCGTTTTGCCGGGAGACGCGGGCGCCGCCACTGCCCTCGGGGCCGGGCTACGCTATGGGCTTGTGCTCGCCGCATTCACACGCCTTGCGCGCGCGAATGCCGCTACGACCGCGTCCGCTACCGCAGTCATGGCAGACGATGTCGGCTACGACGGGGTGTTGAACGGCATAGGGGCCAACGGACCCCTGAAGCTCGGCACCCTGCCTTTGTCGACATCCATGTATCGCCAGGGAATCGCCGAGGCCTTTCTGCAGAGTGCGGCCGCTGCCGCACCGGCATCGGCCGATGCGCTTCCGGGGCCCAACGCCGCGGCCCTCATCGCCTATGCAAAGATGCTTGGACAATCGAGCTCACCCCTATTCGGGGCTGGGTCCGCGCCAACCTTCCCCGCAGGGGGCCTCTCCTTGTCGCTTGCGCCTTGGCCTGCCTGGACGCGGGGGTCGGTGACGATAAGCGGATCCACGATTGACCCCTATGGCTTGCCTGTCGCGGTCACGATCGCCATCGATCACAAGCCCTACCAGACTCTGACGGCGGCGCCTACCTTCGCGTTTGTGATCAATACGGATGCGCTTGCCGACGGCACTCACGACCTGTCGGTGAGTGCCAACGATGCGGCGGGCGAAAGTTCGTCCTACGATGGACCGCTTGACGTCGACAATACGCCGCCGCTGGCCTGTCTGTCCGTGATTCAGCCCACTCTAGGAGGTGTCCTGCTCGCCGGGAGCTGGCAGGATCTTTCCGGGGTGACTGCGGCGACTGCCGATGGGGCTACGCTTTCCGTCGGATCGAGTGGTAGCTGGCAGGGCGAGGTGCCGACGCCCTTGCCATCGTCATCAACTGTCACTTTCATAGATGCTGCCGGCAACGAACGGGACTATTCGTGGATATTGGATGGCCAGACTAATCCCGCGCCTTGCCCATGACTGAAGGCCGCGTCTGATTGACGAGCCCTGATCACTCCGGTAGCGTCATTGCCATGCCCGACACGGACGTCGGGTCGCAGTCCCAATTCAAGGATGAATCCGCTATGGAAACTCTTGCGATTCCGTTGCCCGCCCATCTTCCACCGGACGTGTGCACGGAGATATCCAAGCGAGCGTGCTACTGCGACACCTCTATCCTGAAGTCCCGTTACCGGCAGGACGCGAACTGCCTTGAGATCGACCTGCAAGGTCCTAGTGCGAGCGGTGATGTCGCGGCCAAGCTCGAACACTTGATCGGAAGGATGCAGATCGAGCGCCTTGCGGTGACGCCCCGAGTCCTGCGCGACCGCACGCGTGACTTACAGTGCTTTGTGCCGACGGCTTACGAGCAGCTTGTAGCCCGCGGTGATGTATGGACATCTGGGTCGGGGGTGGTGGGCCGCGGCGGCGCATTCATGCGGCTTCTCGGCCGGCTGGACACCGCCATCGAACGCCTCGCCGTGCGCGAGTTTCAGGCGGCCCCTCAATCCTATAACTCGCTCGTGCCAAGCGATTGGTTGAGGCGCGCGGGCTACTTCAGCTCGTTTCCCCATTCCGTCACCTTCGCAGTCCATCTGAGGGAGGACTTCGAGGCGATAGAACGTTTCGGGAAGCGCCATGGCCAAGGCGAGAATCCCACGTTCGAGGATGTAAGCGAGATTGCCCCCCCAGAGCATTGTCTGTCGCCTGCCGTGTGTTACCACACCTATGGCGCGCTCATGGGGCATCGTCTCTCCGCGGGGGCGGTTTCGGCCTACACCGGGCACGGGCGATGCTTCCGGTATGAGTCGAAGAATCTCAGGGGCCTGGATCGGCTGTGGGAGTTTTCGATGCGCGAGATTGTATGGCTTGGCGACCGCGAGGCGGTGCTCGGCGCGCGCGAGACGGCCATAAATGCCGCATGGAGGCTCGTCGGTCTCCTCGACCTGTCGGCGCGCCTTGAGACGGCCTGCGACCCATTTTTCGCGGGCGATTTCCCGTCCCTGCGTTTCTTTCAGCTCGCCAACGATCTGAAGTATGAGTTGCAGGTGGACGTAGCACCTGGCACCTCGATTGCGTGCGCATCCTTTAATTATCACGAGCGGTTTTTCGGAACCCGATTCGATATCACAAGCGCTCATGGCGAGGCCGCCCACACGGGGTGCGCGGCCTTCGGGCTCGAGCGCTTGTTGTACGCGTGTTATTGCCAGCACGGGCTTGAGCGTGCCCAGGAATTGGTCGAGAGCGCGGCCAGTCGTCTCTAGGCCGCGTTTCTATCGTCGTCATAAGTTGTCTTTCTTGATAGGAGGGGTCGGGCGTGAGCCTGCCTCGGCAACAGCCATGAATATTCAGCCTATAGAGTTTTTCGACGAAGTGGTGAATCCCGATCTCGATGAGGTAAGCGCGCTCATGCGCGCGAACTGGACTCCCCCATGCTGGGTCTATGAACGGGATCTGTTGGCCATGCATATCATGAGGCCCACGGCAGACCCGGCCATGGCGGTGGGTCTACGGGCAAAGAGCGGCGAACTTGCGTCTTATCTGGCGTTCGTGCCGATGCACCTGCGGATCCACGGCCGGATCTACAAGGCCGTATTCGCAAGCTTTTTTACTGTTTCCGGCAATTTCCGGCGCCATCGTCTCAGTGATCGCCAGCAGGGCCTCATGGTGGACCGCGCGCGCGACCGCGGCTACGAGGTCTACACCGCCATCACCGTCGCCGGAACACCCGCCAATCAGACGGTGGCGCGGGCGTTCGGGGCGCGCGGGCTTGCGGTGCGGGCCGCGTACAACTTTCGCTACCTCGCGGGGGCGGGAGACATCGTGGCAACCCGTCTTGGGCTGAGCGATACGGGTCATGTACGACGTTATGCGCCAAGCGACGAGGGCGCGGGGTTTGTGCTGCTGTCGGCGGCTGCCGCCCGTGCGCCGCTCGCCCATGTGGTGGAACGCGAGGACGTCGACTTCATTCTGCGTGGCCGACCGCGGGTCAAGACCTACGTCTACGAGAGCGATGGCCGCGTCACGGGGCTCATGAGCGTCTCCTTGCTCCCGGTATTGTCGGGGCGGGTGGGACTGAACGCGTATGTAGAGGCACTAGCGCTCGGGCGCCTGGAGCCTGAGGCGCGCACGGCCTTCGTCGATACGGTGCTGCGTTTGGTGCTTGCGGAGGGCGCGCAGGCGGTCATGGTGCCGGATACGGGCTGTAGTGATCTGGAGGCCTTCAGGCGTCTCGGTTTCCGCGCTGCCCCGCGCAAGCTTCGGCTCCTGCTGGCGCCTTTGCGGGCCGATGTGACCGACCTGCCGGAGGCCGTGGACGGGTTCTGTCTCGACGTGTTCTGACTATGGCCCATGGTTTGAAGCGAATCTTGCGGGCGCTGCTCGCGGGACTCGGGACCACCATCGCCTTGCCAGCCTTGGCCATCGCCGCCTGGGGCCGGTCGGACGAGGGCTTCGTCTGGGGCGGCCAGGCCGTCGCCCTGGTGCCAGGGGCCGTGGGCGATGCCGCGCGTGCGGCCTTCTACGGCCGCACGCTCGCGCTCTTCGAGCCTGGCGCCACGATCCACTTCGGCAGTTATTTCTCGAAGCGCGGCGCGCGGGTCTCTGCTGGTGCCGGGATCGGGGCTTATTGCATCATAGGCTTGGCGGATTTAGGTCCCCGGGTGCGGATCGCAAGTCGCGTGTCCATCACTTCGGGTCTCCACTACCACGGGAGCGCCGCCCGGGGTCTCGGGGGTCAGGACGTGGTCGAGCGCGTGACTATCGGCGCCAACACCTGGATTGGAGAGGCGGCGGTCATCGGCGCCGATGTGGGCGCCAACTGCATCGTCGGCATGGGTTCGGTGGTCGTGCAGCCGGTTCCGGACGGCGCCACGGTCATGGGCAATCCGGCGCGACGCATCCCGTCGGCGGCGTGACCGGTCAGGCGGGCTCGGGGGGCAGTAAGAGGCCTTTCATGGTATCAAGCGCCTTTTTCTCGATCTGGCGGATGCGTTCGGCGGACACCCCATATTCTTGCGCCAACTCGTGCAAGGTCGGTTTCTTGTTCGCGAGCCAGCGCCTGCGGATGATGTCCTGGCTGCGTCCATCCAGGGCCACGAGCGCATTTTGCAGGCTATCCTGCTGCGAGCTTTCGGTATCGGCCCGAGTCAGCAGGTTCTCCGGGTTGTAGCGCATGTCCTGGAGGTAACCTGCCGGTGACGAGCGGAATTCGTCCTCATCGCCCTCATCTTGTGCATCGAAGGGCACGTCCGCGCTCGCCATGCGCGATTCCATTTCCTTGACGGTCTCGGTTGGTACATCGAGGTTCGTCGCCAAGTTCGAGATCTCGCTCTCGTTCATCCAGCCGATGCGGGCGCGTGACTGCCGGAGGTTGAAAAATAGCTTGCGTTGGGCCTTGGTCGTGGCGACCTTGACGATGCGCCAGTTGCGCAGGATGTAGTCGTAGATTTCGGCGCGTATCCAGTGGATCGCGAACGACACCAAGCGCACGCCATGCGCCGGATCGAAGTGCTTGACGGCCTTCATGAGGCCGATGTTGCCCTCTTGGATAAGATCGGCCTGCGGCAGGCCGTATCCCGCAAAGGCGCGGGCGACGCGAATGACGTAACGGAGCTGGGACAGCACGAGTTGCCGAGCCGCCTCGAGATTATCGTGCTCGCGATACTCGATCGCCAGCTGCCGTTCCTGTTCGGCATCCAGTACGGGCGCGGCGTTGGCGAGACGCATGTAATGCGAGAGCCCGCCTTCTGCGGCTATATTGACGGCGACTGGTAAGGTTTGTGTAGTCATTTTACGACCCCCTCTCGACTGTCCCTATCGACCAGGACGAATTTTAGCATTCTCGCGGTGAGAGTGCTAATCCTCGTGAAAAGTTCCGGTGGCGGGCGGCCTGGTCTCAGGCCTCGCCTCGGCGCAGCGCCCGGGCGACTGCGATGCGCGCCCCAAGCCAGCCGAGCGAGGCACCCAGAACCAGCAGCCCCAAGGCCTGCTCGAGACCTAGGCCGGTCAGACGGTAGTGGGCCCCGTAGGCGCGATTCAGGGCCGCCACCGGCCCGTCCAGCGCGATTAGACCAATCTCAAGGACCAGGAGCGCACATAGGGCCCCCAAGCCCCCGGTCAACGCGCCGATATAGAGGAAGGGACGCCGGATAAAGGCATTGGTTCCCCCGACCAAGCGAACGACCGAGATTTCAGCGCCGCGGCTTGCCACCGTCGCACGGGTCGTGTTGGCGAGGATCAGGACGAGGGCCAGGCCTAGGAGCGTGGCGAGGATGGTAACGAGCCGCCGCCCGAGGGCCAGTGCGGCATCTAGGCGCTCGACCCATACCAGGTTCGATTGGACGTGCGCGACACCGGGCAGGGTCTTCAGCTGGGCGGCCAAGAGCGCGACCGAGCGGGGTCCAGGCCGCGCGGGGGCGACGATGACGACGCCCGGCAGGGGATTGTGTTGGCCGAAAAGGCCCATGCCCCCAAGTCCCGACGCCGTCTTGAACTCCCGCAGGCCCTGGGCGGGCGAGATATAGCGCGCCGTGGCCACCCCTGGGATGCGGCGGATGGCGGCCACCACCTCGCTGTCTGCGCCGCCCTTCTTCAAATAGACTGAGAGCGAGCCGTGGGGCTGCCACCCCTGGCTCAGCCTTTGCAAGTTCAGGAGCCCGACGTAGAGGCCGGTCGGCAAGGCCAGGGTCAAGCCGATCAAGATCACGGTCATCAAGGTAGGCGCAGGGCTGCGCGTAAACTCGCCGAGGGTTCTCATGAAGACCTGCGCGTGACGGGTGAAGTAGGCCTTCATGCCGCCCCCAGCATATGTCCGGCACCCAGACGGATCACCCGCTTTTTCAGGCGTTCGATCTGCCGGAGGTCATGGGTGGCGATCAGGACCGTGACACCGTGGTCGTTGAATTCGCGGAACAGGTCGATGATGTCGTCGGACAAGGCCGCATCCAGATTGCCGGTCGGTTCGTCGGCGATGAGCAGCGGTGGACGGTGCACGAGCGCGCGGGCAATGCCCACGCGTTGCTGCTCACCACCGGACAGGGCAAGCGGAAAGCCGCGTTCCCGGCCCCTGAGCCCCACCTTGTCCAGGGCCGCAAGCACGCGTTTTCGGACCTCATCTCCCGTCATGCCCGCCACTACGAGTGGCAAGGCCACGTTGTCGAAGATCGTGCGCTCGTTCAAGAGGCGGTTATCCTGGAAGACCACGCCGATCTCGCGTCGAAAGTAGGGCAGCCGCCGCGCCGGCAGTCGCCCGAGCTCATGCCCGTTGACCGTGATCTGGCCGCGCGTGGGGCGCTCGAGCAGGCAGATGAGTTTCAGTACGGTGCTCTTGCCGGCCCCCGAGGGTCCGGTCAGGAAGGCCATCTCGCCTTTCGCGAGGGTAAATCCGACATCGCTCAAGGCCTCCGTTCCCAGCGGATAGCGTTTAAAGACGTGCTTAAGCTCGATCACTGAGGAGTTCCGCTGGTAGGACTGCGTCGACGAAGGAGCGCGCGTCAAAGGGGCGCAGGTCGTCCACGGATTCGCCCACCCCCACGAAATAGATCGGCAGCCCGAAGCGTTTAGCGAGCGCGAACACGACGCCGCCTTTGGCGGTCCCGTCGAGTTTGGTGACGCAGAGGCCTGTGACCCCTACGGCCTTGTGGAATTGCTCGACTTGCGTCACGGCGTTCTGGCCTATGCCTCCATCCAGGGTCAGGATGACCTGATGGGGGGCGAGCGCATCCAGGCGTCCTAGCGTGCGCTTGATCTTTGCGAGCTCGTCCATCAGTCCCGTCTGCGTGTGCAGGCGTCCGGCACTATCAATGAGTAACACGTCCACGCCCCGCGCCCGTGCTGCTTGCAGGGCGTCGTGGGCGACCGCCGCGCTGTCTGCGCCGCGCGGCTGGCTGATCATCGCCACGTCCGCGCGTTTGGCCCATTCCCCGAGCTGTTCGATGGCCGCGGCCCGGAAGGTGTCGCCGGCCGCAAGCAGCACCGAGCGGCCCTCGCTCCGCAGTCGCGCCGCGAGTTTGCCGATGGTGGTGGTCTTGCCGGCGCCGTTTACGCCGATCATGAGCACGACCTCAGGCTTGTGGGCGGCAGGCCAGGGTTTTTCGCAGGGTTGCACGATCTCGTAGAGGATTGTGCGCAAGGCGCCATAGACGGCGTCGGCGTCACCGAGCTCCTTGCGGGATATCCGGCGGGTGATGTCGTTCATGACCGCCGTGGCCGTATCGACCCCGAGGTCGGCCGTGATGAGCGCCGTCTCCAGGTCCTCAAGCAGTGCCGCGTCCAGGGCGCGCTTGCGCCTCAACAGGTCGCCTACGTTGTCGCTTAAGGCTCGCCTTGTGGCGGCGAGGCGTTCGCCGAGGCGGGCGAAGACGCCCGGTTTCTCGCTCTTGTCGCCCGACGTCTTACGAAAGAGCGCCATCGGCAATCAGCCGGTCTTGCGGGTCAGTGCTAGGTACTTTTCGTACAGGGACTCTTTGTTTTCCACCCGATCGGGATTCTTGGGGATGCAGTCGACCGGACAGACCTCCACACATTGCGGAGTGTCATAGTGACCCACGCACTCCGTGCATGAGTTCGGATCGATGCGATAAATCTCTTCGCCCGGGGAGATCGCCCCGTTCGGGCACTCCGGTTCGCAGACGTCGCAGTTGATGCAGTCGTCGGTGATCATCAAGGCCATGGCAGCCCTCCTCAATAGGGGAGCAAGTCTACCAAAACTTGCGCCGCAGCGCTCCGTCTGTAAGCGCGTGACGGTTGCGGCCGGCAATGCCAGCCATGCCCCCACGAATCGGGGGTTGTCCACGGCCGGCATTGAGTCACGCTCATGGCTCAACGCGGCGCTGGCATTCCTGCTTCATCAGGGGTGGCCACGGGATATGGCGAACCCTGCTGAATCGCAAAGTCACCTATCGTCTGTCGAGGTGGGGGCGGTGTCAGATCGCGGGGCCACAGGGTGGCTGTGTCGAGGCGCGAGACTCAGGCCACACGTTGTCATGTGGCGGGAGCAGTTCATCGCAACGCCGCCGTCAATGCAGCCTTCACGGCCGGATGGACGAATGGCCCCACATCGCCACCTAAGGCCGCGATTTCTTTGACGAAGGAGGACGATAGCGCCCCGTCGGGTTCGGCCGCCGGCAGGAATAGGGTCTCGATCGTGGGGTCGAGTCGACGGTTCATGCCCGCCATTTGAAACTCGTATTCGAAGTCTGAGAGTGCGCGTAGTCCGCGCACGATGACCTGTGCCTTGTGGTGATGGATGAAGTCCATGAGCAGGGTGCCGAAGCCGACGACGACCACCCCCGACACCCCATCGAGGGCTTGTTCGGCGAGCGCCACTCGCTCAGCGAGCGTAAAGAGGGGCGCCTTGCGGGCGTTGGCCGCCACCCCCACGATCACGCGCGGAAAGAGCGCCGCCGCGCGCTTGACGATGTCGGCATGGCCGTTAGTGAAGGGGTCGAATGTCCCCGGATAGACGACAACGGTCACGGACAATCCTCACGATGCGGGCGCCGCCAGACCGAAGGCCACATTGCCGGCCCGACTGCGCCTGTGCCATTGCAGGTCGGGCGGCAGTTCGAAGCCGTCCGCCGCCGCGCTTTCGATATAGACGAGACCCGTTCGCACGAGGATGCGCCGCGCGCGAATTATGGTCAAGGCATCGACCAGGAGTCCGGCCGCGAAGGGCGGGTCGAGGAATATGACATCAAACGCCGCCGCTTCCTGGGCGGCCAGGAATTCGAGCGCACCCGACGCCACCACCTTGGCCTCGCAGCCAAGTCTCGCGCGGTTTTCCCGCAACGCTGTGACTACCGCTGAGTTGGTGTCCACCAGGGTCGAGCTTGCCGCCCCCCGCGACAAGGCCTCGAAACCGAGCGCCCCGGAGCCCGCGAACAGGTCGAGGCATCGGGCCCCGGCAAGTCGGGGGCCGAGCCAGTTGAAGAGCGTCTCGCGTACGCGGTCGGGCGTGGGCCTAAGGCCTGGTTCCGGGGGGAAGGCCAGCAGGCGCCCGCGCCAGTGTCCGGCGATGAGGCGCACGCGCGCGCCCTTAGGCGAGGCCATCGTAATCTTTGGCCGCGACCGTCTCGTCCTCCGTGCGCGCCAAGAACCGCGCGGCGAGCCCCTGATAGATCGCTTCCCGACACAGTTGCCGGGAGACCAGGGTGGCGATGAGGGCGGCGGCCATGAGCGGAAACAGCATAGCGTTGTTGGCGGTCATCTCCATGACGATCACGAAGGCGGTGATGGGCGTCTGTACGACCCCACTTAGATAGCTCACCATGCCCAGGATGACTGCCGCCTGCAGCGGGGCCTCGGGGAAAAACCGGCCGATGTCGGCCCCAAAGCCCGCGCCGGTCGCGAGCGCCGGGGCAAAGAGCCCGCCGGGGATGCCGCTCAGGTAAGAGACGAGGCTCGCCAGCCATTTGGTGAGCGGAAAGGTCCAGGGCAGATGGGCGCTGCCCACGACCAGCGCCCGCGCCTGCGGGTAACCGGTGCCGAAGGAGCTGCCATGCGAGAGCGTTCCCAGGACCGCGATCAAGAGACCGGCGGCCAGGGCCATGCGATAGGGGTAGCGCGCGAGCGTCTCGCGTAGGCGCAGACTGAGGTCGAGCACAAGCCGACTGAAAAGGCCGCCGGCAAGGCCGCCGGCGATACCACAGGCTGGCACCAGCAACCACTGGCGTGGTGCGAGCGCCGCCTGTGTTACGCCAAAATAGGTGTAGTTGCCCTCGACGGCCACGGCCGTAAGCCCGGCGATCAGGATGGTAATGATGATGGTGCCGGTGGCGTGTTCCTCGAAGCCACGCGCGAGCTCCTCGATCGCGAACATGATGCCGGCGATGGGGGTGTTGAAGGCCGCGGCGATACCAGCGGCGCCGCCGGCCATGATGAGTGCGCGTTCGAATCCGGGGCGCTTGATGCCGGCCAGGCGTCCGGCGGCGGCGGTCAATGAGGCGCCGACATGGACGGTCGGACCTTCGCGTCCGATCGAGGCCCCGGAGAACAGCCCGAGGGTCGTGAGCAGGATTTTGCCGATCGCGATGCGTACCGACAGCAGTCGTGAGGGCGAGTCCCCGCTCCGTTGCGACAGTGCGGCGATGACCTGCGGTATGCCACTCCCTTGGGCCCCGGGAAAGAAGCGGCGCGTGAGCCACAAGGACAGAATGATGCCGCCCGGGCTTACCAGGAACGGCGCCCAGGGCCAGCGCTGGTAGAGCGCGAGGAAGCGTGTGTTCGCCGCGTTGCCCATTTCCGTGAGGGCCGCGGCCGAGAGGCCGACGAGCACCGCGCTCCCCCAGAAGACGAGGCGTGGGGTCCAGTGACGTCTGCCTGCGAGTCGGCGCAACCGGCGCGTCGGGCGCCAGGGGCTTCGTTGCACGACGGCCCCCTACGGGGCCGCGCTCAGCTGGGCGCGGATCTGGCGGAACGCGGTGTGCGCCGCCCGGTGCTGGTCGCTGATCTCCTCTAACACTTGCTTCAGTTCGGCCATGCGCGCCTCGAGGGTGTCGCTCGCCTGGTGGATGCGTTTGATGCTCTCGAGCCTGCGCCGCAGCTGCGCCTGATGCTCGCGCACCTGAGACTCCATCGGTGCCATCATGTCGCGCAGCCAATCGTCGGCATCGCGATTGGCGCTCACGTAGATGGCGCGGACCTTGCTGACTGCCGATTCGAAGAAGCCGCGCACGACCGCCTTTTGTTCGGTCATGATGAGCGATAGGCCGCGCATGAATTGCTCGTGTTTTTCCTGCAGGCGCTTGATCTCGCGCGTGTAACGCATCACCGAGAAGGCCGCCGGCTTGATATTGGCAAGTCCGTGCTCCTCCTGGAATTTGCGGTACACCCCATCCATTAAGGTCTTGATCTGCTGGCTGTCCGCGGCTGCCTCATCCATGCGCGAGCGCGCGTATCCGAAAAACGTCTGCATGGCCGTCTTCAGTCCCGCGGTCGTAAGGCAGGTCTGCATGTTCTTCTTGGTCTCGGCGATCAAGGTATCGAGTTGCCGCAGGCTGATCTTGGCGTATAGGGCGGCACTTTGTTGCGCGAAGATCGTGCGCGTGGCGTGGAAGCGCTGCATGCTGCGGTCGAAGTCGGTCTTGTCGGCGCGTACCTTGGTCATCATGTGCTCGATGACGTCCATGTTCTTGCCGTTTAAGCCGCTCAGCTCTCCCCAGTGTTCACGTAGGCCCTGGAGCCTTTGACCGATCACTCGTTCCACGCTGGCCTCGACTTCGTCGAAATCGCGGCCCACGGTCTGGGCGACGAGACCGCCCTTGCCCGGCAGGAGCTCTTCAGCGAGCGCCCGTTCGAGCGCCCCTATGCCGCTGCGCTCCTCGAGGTCTCGATCGCCGCGGACCTTGCCGGCCAGTGCCTTTTGCGCGGAGACCGGGTAGACGCGTTCTGCGGCGACATCTAGGTAACGCGCGGTCTCGTTCACTTGGCGCGCGATCTCGCGCTCCAGCTCACCGGTCTTTTTCAGGTCGTCCCACAGCCCGTCGACCTTATTCAAGACCACGAGACGGCCCTTATGGCTGCCGGCCACGTGGTCCCGCCAGACCGAGATCTCCGATTGCGTCACGCCGGTGTCGGCGGCGAGCACGAACAGGATGGCATGGGCGTTCGGCAGGGTATTCAGCGTGAGTTCCGGCTCCGCGCCCAGGGCGTTCAGTCCCGGGGTGTCCAGTATCACGAGCCCATCGGCGAGCAGGGGGTGCGGAAAATTGATGAGCGCGTAGCGCCAGCGCGGAATCTCGACCTCACCCTCGGCGTCTACAGCGGCCCCGGTCTTGGCGATATCATCGGTGACCGTGAGCCCGAGGGCGCGGGCCTCCTCGGCCGGCACATGCTTGATCTCGGCGATATGGGCCAGGGCGGCGGCCATGGCCTCCGGGTCGTCCACGTCGAGGGCTATGGTTTGCCATTCATCGCCGAAGCCCTTGAACTCGGCGACCGTGGCGCCGTTACGGCGTGTTTCTATCGGCAGGAGCTTGATGCAGGCCGGCTTGTCAGCCTCGTAAAAGAGCTCGGTCGGACACATGGTGGTGCGCCCCGCACTGGATGGCAGGATGCGCCGCCCTTGGCCCGCGAAGAAGATGGCGTTGATAAGTTCGGACTTGCCGCGTGAAAACTCCGCCACGAAGGCGAGATACAGGCGGTCATCACGCAGCGCAGTCTGCATGCGCTCCAGGTGGGCGTCGCTCTGCGGCTGACTCAGACTATTCTCGGCAAGCCATGTTCGCAAATCGGACAGCGTCTGCGCCAAATCCCGCCGCCATAGCCCGTAGGCCTCGAAGCGCTGCTCGATCGCTGTCTGCGTCATACCCTTTTGCTCCCCGACACCTGACCCCTGCTCCCGCCAAGTATAGGCCATGCGGCCACTAGCGTTGGCACTTGGGACAATAATAGCCGCTGCGCCCGCCTCCGGAAAGCCGCGCGATGGGGGTCGTGCAACGTGGGCACGGCCGACCTTCGCGGCCATAGACCCGCAGTTGTAGCTGGAAGTACCCCGGCCGCCCGTCGCTCCCGGCAAAGTCCTTCAAGGTCGTGCCACCGGCCTCTACGGCACGTGACAGGACTGCGATCACGGCCTGCGCCAGGGCTTCATAGCGATCGGCGCCTATGCGTCCGGCGGCCCGCCCCGGGTGGATGCCGGCCTCGAACAGCGCTTCATTGGCGTAGATGTTGCCAATCCCGGCCACGATATGGCCGTTCAACAGCAGGTCGCGGATGGCAATGGTGCGGCCGCGCGAGCGCGCGCGCAGATAGGCCCCATCGAATCCTGGCTCCAGGGGTTCGGGGCCGAGTGGGGCGATGAGCGGGTGGCGGAGTGGGTCCTCGCTAAAAAGGAGCGCCCCGAAGCGCCGGGGGTCACGCATGCGCACCGCCATGGCAGATGCGCCCGCGAGCACGAGATCGAAGGGCTCGGAGGGTCCGGGGGCTAGCCCCGGGGCCACGACCCTGAGGCTGCCTGACATGCCGAGGTGCACGATGAGGGCACCCTTGTCGAGGGAGACGATCAGGTATTTGCCGCGCCGCGTGAGGTCTGTGACCACGCGACCGCGCAATCGCACGGCCAGATCGGCCGGGATCGGCCAGCGCAGGCGCGGTTCCCGGACGATCAGGTCGGCGATGGTGGCGCCGCGCATCCAGGGGATCAGTCCGCGACGGGTGGTCTCGACTTCAGGGAGTTCCGGCATGGGCGGCTAGGGCGAGCAGACGCTGGCCGACTTCCTGCGGGAAGTGGTACTCAAGCCCCTGGTCGGGCCGGAGCAGCACGAGTTCGGGTTGTTTGGCGAGGATGTCGATGACAAGCGCGTGTCTGGCCGCGACCTTTTTTGGGCCCCGTTCGTTGTAATGGATCACGATGCGCCCGATCGGCGGGGTTCCGTGATAGCGCGTGACCGCCAGCGCTCGGGCATAGCGCCAAGCGTCCACGAAGGCGTTGATGCGGTCGTTCGAGACGCGCGCGGGGGTGGGCGTGGCCTGCCAGATGCCGCGGTGGCGGATGACGGAGAGCTGCGGCAGGGTGAAGGCCACGGGGTGTATGCGGTCCCCAAGCAGCTTGGTGCTCAAAAAGCTGTCGGTCGTGAGCCGGCGCGGATGGATGCTCTCGGCCGATACGAGCGTGATCGAGTGCCCTATGAGGATGTAGCGAAGGTCCCCGAAGGGGCGACGGCGTCCCACCAGGATGCGTTCGTGGTTCAGGCTCACCACCGCCCGGGGCGGCGCCAGGCCGAAGGCGGTGAGCGAGCCCTTGGGGATCGCAAAATGATCACGCGGCTTGGCCGCCACGATGTCCGTCAGGGCCTCGACTCGGAAGCGGTCGGCGCGTGCCTTGAACGGGCGCAGCAGATGCCAGCTCGTCCCGTCACGCCGCAGCCGTATGATCGGCCGACCCGGACGTGCGATTGTGATGTCGGTTATGGTTGCGCCGCGCACGGGCGCGAGCCGCGCCGGTGGTGCAGGCGGCGGGGCCGTGGGCTTATTGTGCCACAAGACCCATGCCAGGACCGCCGCCACCAGCAGCAAGGCGCCGTTTATGAGTCCACGTCTTGCGAGGCTCATAGTCTGCGCCTTCGCCACCACACGCGCAGCGCGCCCGCGAGCAGCAGGATAGGCAAGCCGAGCAGGAAGCCATAGGCGATGAGCTCCTCCTCGCCGCCTGTGAGGGAGAGCGTGAGATCCGGCGAGGCCCGATTCGGGAGATTGATGAAGGCATCGTCGTGCGCAAGCCAGTTCGCGAGATTCATGGCGAGCGCGAGGTTGCCGCCCTCCCCGATATAACTATTGGCGACGAAGTCACTGTCGCCGGCAATCACCACCCGCTGCTGGCTACCTTTGAAGGGACGCTCCAACGCCGCGCCGATCGTAAGCACCGTCGGATTCGTGCCGGCCGGTGGCTCCACCAGCCCCGCGAGCGGCTGTGTCTGCGTCCAGGCGTCGTTCCCGGTGGAAAGGATGGGCACGGGTTTAAGCCCATGGACGGGTGTCAGGGCAAGTGCGGCGGCCGTCGGAAACACCGTCACGAGGCGCATGCCGCGCACA
The DNA here is from genome assembly GCF_054609335.1 of Acidiferrobacter sp. Lineage (NCBI taxonomy): Bacteria > Pseudomonadati > Pseudomonadota > Gammaproteobacteria > Acidiferrobacterales > Acidiferrobacteraceae > Acidiferrobacter > Acidiferrobacter sp. Next base: position 22,298 of record NZ_JBTRWP010000036.1, read on the forward strand.
GGCCCAAGCGCTGGATAGTGGCTTATGGTAATGAAATCGGGGCTCGCGCTTGTGAGCAGGCTCGAGGTGGGGTCGACCGCGAAGCCCTTGCGGAATCGTACGCCGAGCCGCGCAAGCACCGGGGCAAGACCGTCCGTATGGCCCGGCTCCAGCATGACCAACAGGTTGCCGCCGTTTTTCACGAAGCCTTCGAGCGCATGGACCTCCCCTGGCAGGAAGGGCACGCGGGGGTCGGCGATGACAAGCACGCCCGCTTTGTGGGGGAAGGGTTGGCTCGCGCCGGGATTGAAGGCGCCAACCGTGAAGCCGCGCGCACGTAATTGGCGGGCCCACGACGAGAGGCCAAGCCCCGAGCCGTCTTGCGGTCCGCGCTCCTGATTGCCTGTCAGGAAAGTGAGGTGGCGGATGCCCGTGCGTTCGAGACGCGCGAGCTCGTTTGTCACGCCGATCTCGGAGGGACTGGCGACTAGCGCGCGCCGTTTCCCATAACGGATCTCAAGTTCACCGTTGAAGCCGATGTTGAGGCGCCGCACGCGCGCCGGATGCTTGTTGGGATTCACGAAGGCGAGATGGATCGCGGGATCCACTCGCTGGTATTTGGCGATGAGCGCGCGCACGGATTGGCGGACCGCCGCGCCATGCGCGAAGGCCACGATTTGTACGGGGCCGCGCAAGGCCCGGACCACATGGATGCTGGGCTCACTCAAACTATTGCGGCCGGTGGCGGACCAATCAGATACGAAGGGAAAGCGCGCCGCCGCGTACAAGCCGAGGCCCGCCACCGTAAGCCAGAGCACGACGAACAAGCCCCGTCCGCCGATTGTCGTGATCCGTTCGCGATTCATCGCGTCGCCAGCCGGTCGGCCTCGAGCCTGCGCACGCTAAAGAGCAGGCAGGTCGCCGTGAGGACCACGTAATAGGCGACGTTCGATGTATCGAAGAGGCCGCGCAAGAAGGGCTCGTAATGGTTCACGATCGACAAGTAGGCGACTATGGCGCCACCGGCGCCGCGTCCGTGCCCAGCGTAGTCGACGATCCAGAGAAAGAATACGACTCCGAAGGTCCCCATGGCCGCTACCGCCGGGTAGCGGGTCAGGCTCGACATGAAAAGCCCGATGGCAGCGAGGCTCGAGGCGAGCAAGACAAGTCCCAGGACGCCGCAGGCGAATGTGCCCCAATCGAGGCGTCCGCCTATCAGCAAGGACAGCGGCATGGCCAGGCTCATGAGGATAATGAGGGCGTAGAAGCCCAGAATGCCGAGGTATTTGCCGAGCACGAGTTCGGTGAGCGACACGGGCGAGGAATAGAGCAGCGTCAAGGTCTTGTTGTGGCGCTCGTCGGCGATGAGGCGCATGGTGGCAAGCGGCGTGATGAGTAAAAGGAGGACGCCGGTATTGCCGAGCAGCGGGGCCGCCACCAGGCTCGTGAGCCCGGGCGCATTCGGGAGCGTCGTAAGCCGCCCCTGGATCATGAGAAACAGGTTGACGTGGCCTAGGAAGAGGCGCGCGAGGATGACCTGCGCGACCCCCAATATGATGAAGGCCAGCGGCGACAAAAAAAGCGCCCGCCATTCACGCCACGCGATCGCCCGGATCACGCGACCTCCGGTGATTCGCCTGTCAATTCGGCGAAGATGGATTCGAGCGAGGAGTGCTCGGGATTGATCTCTCTGAGCCCCCAGTCCCGCTCGAGGGCGAGACGCACGATCCCGTCGGTGGGGTCGGCGCCGGGGTCGTGGAAGATGCGCAGCCGTCGCTCGTCTTCGACCATCACGGACCGTACGAGCGGTAGCGCTTGGATGGCGCCGACGTCCGGGGCCTTCCGGAACACGGCTACGAGCACCTGCGATTCCATGCGCGCCATCAGTGCGTCTATCCCCTCATTCAATACAAGCTTGCCCTTATGGATGATCTGCACGCGGTCGCAGCTCGCCTGCACCTCGGGGAGGATGTGCGTCGAGAGGATCACGGCGCGATCTTGGCCAAGTTCGCGGATGAGCGTGCGGATTTCGCGAATCTGATTGGGATCCAGGCCCACGGTCGGCTCGTCGAGAATGACCACGTCCGGTTCGTGAATAATGGCCTGCGCAAGACCCACGCGCTGCTGGAAACCCTTTGACAGGTTGGCTGTCAGTCTCCCCCCCACGATGCTCAATCCGCACCGCGCCTTGGCGCGTTCGCGCGCCGCGCGCCGGCCCTTACGCGGGATGCGCCGCAGGGCGGCGGCGTAGTCGAGATACTCGTCGACCGTGAATTCTCGGTACAGGGGCGGGTATTCGGGCAGGTAACCCAGACGCGCCTTGGCCTTCTCGGGAGAGGTGCGCATGTCGAAGCCGCTCACCAAGACGCGCCCCGCGGATGGCGCGAGGTTGCCGCTCAACATTTGCATGGTGGTGGTCTTGCCGGCGCCGTTGGGTCCGAGAAATCCCAGCACCTCGCCACGGCGTATAACGAAGCTCATGTCTGACACCGCCGCATTCGGACCGTAGAAGCGGCTGACCGCGTCGGTCTCGACGAGGACCTCGGGATTGCTCATGATCTCGCCTGGGCCCCGCTCTTCATAGCCGGCATTAAAGGCCGGGGGCGACTTTTTGTCAACGGCACCTAGTGCGGCGCGTGGGCGCGTCGCGGGATGGCGCGCACGGATTCGCGCCGCGGTCGTCGACACGCATCACCTTGTGCGCTGCACCCTTTCGCCCATGCGCGCTTTTAGGGACAATAGCGTCTTTCAGTCTTCGCCACCCAAAGGGGTCGTCAGCCGTGAAAGTCCGAATCGAGCCTAGCGGTCACGAGTTTGAGACCGCCCCAGGAGAGACATTGCTCGAGGCCGCGTTGCGCGAAGGCTTCCACCTCCCCTACAGTTGTCGCAATGGCGCGTGCGGGACTTGCAAGGGGCGCATCGTATCGGGGGATGTGCGTCACGAGCCCTACGAGGCAAAGGCCCTGAGCGAGGCTGAGAAGGCCGCGGGGATGGCGCTCTTTTGTCGGGCGGTGCCTGAGGGCTCGGTGGTCGTCGAGGCGCGTGAGATCGGGGTGGCCCGGGACATCGTCATAAAGACCATGCCATGCCGCGTGGTGCGCATGGAGAAACTCGCCCCCGATGTGATGCGGCTTTTTCTAAAGCTTCCGCAAAACGAGCGGCTGCTGTTTCTGGCCGGCCAATACATCGATATCCTTTTGAAGGACGGGCGGCGCCGGGGTTTTTCCATTGCCAATGCGCCGAGTGCCGACGAATTCCTCGAGCTTCATATTCGTCACGTCCCGGGCGGTTTGTTTTCGGGGCATGTCTTCGGCGCCATGCAGGAGCGCGCGCTCCTGCGCTTCGAGGGGCCGCTTGGCACATTCTTCCTGCGCGAGGACACCGAGAAGCCCGTGATCCTCATGGCGGCGGGTACAGGTTTCGCCCCGATCAAGGCCATCGTCGAGCAGACCTTGACCACCGATTCCGAAAGACCGCTCTATCTTTATTGGGGCGGCCGAACGCGTGCCGATCTCTATCTCCATGATCTCGCGCTCGACTGGGCGGCGCGGTACCCGCGTATCCGCTATACCGCTGTGCTTTCGCGGCCGACCCCTGAGGACCACTGGGAGGGTCGCACGGGCTATGTGCAAGACGCGATCGCGGCCGACTGGCCGGACCTGTCTGGTTTTGAGGTGTATGGAAGCGGTCCGCCGCGCATGATCGAGGCGGCCAAAGGGGCGCTGGCGCAAAAGGGCCTGCCTGCGGATGCCTTTTACTACGACGCCTTCGAGCACGCCAAGGACCCGGTGCTGCTACCATGAGCGGGAACCACGCACACTCGGGACACGGGCGCCACCACGAGTCCCATGATCACCACGAGGGGCATGGGGCCCACGCCGAGGGTCGCGGCCTGTGGGTGTCGCTTGGACTCACCGCAGTCTTTGCGTTCGTCGAGGCTGGCACCGGACTTCTTGCCCACTCACTCGCGCTTTTGAGCGACGCTGGGCATATGTTGTCGGATACGCTGGCGCTTGCCTTGTCGCTCTTCGCCGTCTGGATGGGTCGCAGGCCACCCTCGGCGCGTCACTCCTACGGGTTCGTGCGTACCGAGATCATCGTTGCCTTCATCAATGGCCTGGTCTTACTCGCCGTGGTGACTGCGATCGTGATCGAGGCCGTGCGTCGCCTCCAGGAGCCCGAGCCCGTGGCCGGCGGGGCAGTCATGGTCGTGGCGGCGCTTGGCATCCTCATGAATGGCGGCGTGGTGTATGCCCTGAGTCGCGAGCGCCA
>NZ_JBTRWP010000037.1:0-26073 GCF_054609335.1 Acidiferrobacter sp.
CCCAAGACCCGGGGTGGCGCCGTGTCCACTAGAAGCTCCGGTGCGACCTGCCCCTGCGCGAAGGATTCTTCTATGACAGGCCAGAGCACCGACAACAGCCCCCCCGGCTGCACCGATCCGTCGTCGCGGGCCCGGGCGTGGCCCACCAGATGCAAGGCCTCGCGGGCGCGTGTGCACGCGACATAAAGCAGGCGCCTGACCTCATGCTCACGCCTACGTGTGGCGAAGTCCCACATGGCGTCATACAGCGGATCCTTGTCTTCGTCATGCGCCTTTAGTGGGGCCAGCAACAGATCGAGGCCATCCGGCCCCTCGGTCTCGAGCGCCAAAAGCAGTGGGCGGTGATCGCCACGCGTCTTGCGGCCGAGCCCCGGGCAGACCACGACGTCGTACTCGAGCCCCTTGGCCTTGTGTATGGTCAGAATATGCAGGCCCGATGCCTGTGGATCGGGTGGCGCATACAGGTCTTCGAGATGTTCCCGCAAACGCCAGATATCGACTTCGCCCGCCTCTTCAAGCTCGCCCAAGGCCTGAAAAAACACCTCGGCTTCAGCGAACGCCGTGGGCGTGGCAAGCGCCGCCGGCCCCTTAAGCGCAAGCCATGTCTCCTCCACCCGTTGCGCCAAGGAGCCACGGCCGCGCTCCCCATCCATGACCGCAAGCACGTCGCGCACGCGCGCGGCCCGCAGCCGGCCGTCTTCACTCAAAGACCCAAGCCGCGCGGCATCGCCTAGAATATCGATGAGCGGCCGCCGGTCTCCCTCACAGAGCGCGACGAGATCCGCGACATCCAGGCCACACCAAGGGGCGCGCAACACACTCAAGGCGCTCAAGCGGGCCGCCGGGAACATCAGGGTCTCGGTGAGGGCCAGCAGATCACGGATGAGAGGCCGCGTACCAAGGCTGTAGAGATCATCACCCGCAAAACGCAGACCGGCTGCGGTCATGGCCTCGGCGATAGCATGACCGTGTCCACGCGATCGCACCAGAATCGCGATCTCGGCATCCGCGCGCTCTGCGCGGATGCCGGCCACGAGCCGCGCCACATAACGCGCCTCCGTGGCCATGTCGACATCGACGAGCCCATGGACATGCACTGCACCGCCGGCACCCCGCGCCGCGATCGCCCGGGCGTGAGGGACCGCACCCTCGTCGGCTATGAAGCGTTGGGGCAAGAGACGTGCGAAGGCGTCATTGATCCACCCGACGAGCCCTGAGCGGGACCGGAAATTGGCGGACAGCGCCACCGATTCGAGCGGCCACGACCCCAGTCCTTCGCGCACGAGCTTCAAGAACAGACCGACTTCCGCCTTGCGAAAGCTATAGATCGACTGCATAGGATCGCCCACCACAAACAGGCTGCGTTCCTCCCCTGCTACCCAACCGGAGGTCAGGCGCTCGAGCAAGCGATACTGGAGCACCGAGGTGTCCTGAAACTCATCCACCAGCACATGTCGCAGCCTGCGATCCAGCCGCAAGGTCCCGGCGGTCGGTTCATCCTCCGAACCCAGGGCCTGCAGGGCGCGCAAAGCGGCCTCCGTGAAATCCCAGCGACCGTGGCGTGCGAACACGAGTTGGAGCTCTGCGGAAGCGGCCGGCAGGATGCGCAGCAAGGCCGAGAGTCGCTGCCATTGCCCCTCGCCATAGGCGCAATCGCCCCAAGAGACGAGTTCCGCAAGCGCCGCAGCGAGGCCTTCCGGGTCGACGAACTGCGCCATGAAGGCCCGCACGGACCCGAGCTCCTTTGGCCAATCCTTCAACTGCTTGCGTAGGGTTCCGGAAGCGGTCAAAAAGCGCGTGGCCAGCCGCTGCCAGAGCCGGAGCGCCTCCGGTCCCCCCAAAGTAAGTCCCGCCGCTTGCCATTCGAGATCGCCTTCGACGGTTGCAAGATAGGCGCAGGTGCCCGGCAAGGCCTCCTCCGGAAAGAGTGCTTGGGCCCGCGCCATGGCCTCCAGGGCAAGCCGCGCAAACACCCCCTCGAGACGCGCCCGCGCGGCCTCGGGGGCCGCCTGCCCCGTCGCAAGGACGATCGGCAGCCACTGCTCACGTCGACCCAAAAGTTCGCTCACCAGGTCCACGAAGCGATCCACATCGTTGGCGAGGGCCGGCAAAAGATCGGCGAGCGCTCGCCCCACCGCATCGTCCTGCCCAAGCGACGCGAAGGTGGCACGTGCCGCCTCGGCGTAGAGGGCCTTCGACGCCGGCTCGACTTCGAGGGCCACACCCGCGCCAGCGGCCGCCGGCCACTGGTTCACGACCTGAGCACAAAACGCGTCGAAGGTCTGGATGCGCAGACGGCCTGGGCATTCGGCAAGGCACCAATCGCGCTCCTCACCCCGACGCGCGGCCGCCTGCGCGAGGACCGCCACCTCGCGCTCATAATCGGTCTCGCGGGGGCTCGAGGGGTCATCAGCAAGCGCCGCTAAGACTCGCGCCCGCATTTCCTCGGCGGCCTTGCGCGTGAAAGTGAGCGCCAGAATCTCCTCGGGGGCGTCGACCCGCGCAAGCAAAGCCAGATAGCGCTGGATCAAAAGCGCCGTCTTGCCGGACCCCGCCGGGGCCTGCACAACCAGCGAGCGGTTCGGATCGGCCGCGATGCGGCGGACCTCGGCATCAGGCGTCATCATGCCCCCCACCTTCCGCCACTCGGCAAAAGCCTTCGCGCCCGCAATAATCGCAGGCCCCCTCCAAGGGATCGACGGCCGCGCCGCCATCGGCAAAGCCCGAGGCAAGACGGCCAAGGAGTGGCGGCCACGCCTGCGTCACAGCCTCCCAGTCACCCACGACGTGGGCCTCGGGCATGAGTCCCTCCTCCGCAGTCCAAGCCTTGTAGCCGCCTCCGCGGGCAGCAAGTCCCGCGTAGGCTATGCCCGCGACGGAGGCACCCTCGGCGGCAGCATAGTAGAGGAGTTGGGGGTATTCGGGCCTTTCGTTGTCCCAATCCACGGTCGGCATCTTGCCGGTCTTGTAGTCGATAAGCACAAGGCGTTCAGAGACCATGTCCACACGGTCGATGCGCCCGCGCACGGCAAGCGGGCCGCAAAGAAGCGTCACCTGCTTCTCGCGGGCCACGACCCGAAACGGCGGACGCATCTCTTCGCGCTTCAGGAACTCCGCAAGCACGCGCTCCATACGCCGCGCCTCGAGCGCCATGAACGCCGACGGGAAGGCCGCATATTCGTCGCGCGCCGCAGCCTGCGCTGCGACCACCGTATCAGCGATGCGCCGGTTTCGCTCCTCCGTAGAGAGCGTCTGCCACGCGCGAGGTTCGGGAAACTCCGCAAACCACATTTCCATGACTTTATGGGTCACAGCCCCACGCGTCGCAGGGTCAAGACCAAACCTGGGCTCCTCAAGGGGATCGGCGCGCAAGCGATACTGGGCCATCGCCTTAAACGGGCAGGCCGCCTGGGCCGCAAGCATGCCGGCCCCATAGGGCCCCGCACTGGACCCCGTGAGGGGTGCCACGCGCGGCGGGCTCGCCTCGAGCGGCGCGCGCGCATCGAACGCGTGCCGGGCGCGGCTTGTGAAGGCCATGTCTGATATTTCCTGGGGATTACGGTCGAGCACCGCACGGCTCGGCCGCAAAGTCTCAAGCCCATCGTGCATAGCGCAGCTCAACACCGTCTCGGGCGCGGCACGCACAAGATTCGCCACGAGTTGGGCCGCATAGCGGACATCGTCTTCGACGAAGGCGTGCGGAAGGTGATGGGCGCGCGCAAAGGCGAGCGGCAAGAGGGGATGTGGGGGGCGCACGGTAGGCCAGACCCGGTCGTGCAGGTTCAATATCCACAAGCCGTCGAACGTAAGACCAAGTACCTCAAGCGGGCCCATGATTTGCAAGGGCGCATCACAGCCCCCCTCTTGGAAGACGCGGTCATGCAGCGCACCCTGGATCGTCGTCAACGCCTGCGCATAGGAAAGCTTCCCGGCCACCGCTTCCAGGGTCGCGACCGACTCCAGTACCTCGTTGATCGCCGCGACCGCTTGATAATCCCCCTCCTGCGCTGCACCCGGCCACCCGACCGCCTGCAGCGCCCCCATGAAAAGCCCAGCCCAAGCGCTGGCCGACGCCTGCCGTGGCCATTTGCGGGCGACCCCCGCCAGGCGCGCGAACCCCGCCTCGGCGGATGAAGCCCCGCCACGCCGCAGCACTCGCACCACGGACGCAATATCGATCTCGAGGCCGTCGCCCAAGAGTCCATAGGCGGCCAAGGCGCGGGGTGCGCGCTCGTCCTGCGCGCCTGCGAGAAATGGCGATTGGATCAGCGAAGCGGCCTCGGTTGTCCGCACGGCACCGCCGGCAAGACTCCAGACACGCAGGGCCGCCGCGGCCACCGGCGCCTCGGCGAGCGGCACGCCCAGGGAGATCTCATAAGATGTCCTCGCGTGCCCCCCCTCGCTCGCAAAGACTTCCCTCGCCAGCCGTAGCAGCTGCGCCCTATGGGCCGCAAGGTCCGGTACCACGAGTGCGTAGTGCCCGGCCGGATTCGCCGCGATGCGCTCGCGCGCCCAGAGGAGCGCGGCCGTTAATTCCTCGGTAAACAGCGGAAAAATGCGGGTATCAACGGGACCACCGACATCTGGGAGCGGGAGCACCTCACAGGGTACGCTTACCGCTTCGCATGCCGCCTTCAGCGCCTCTTGCGCAGGTGTCAAACGCTCAAACCCCGCCCAGAGGAGGGGTGCGCCCGGCCGCACGCGCCCTTCGCGTATGGCGACTGCCACACGCGCCGCCTCGCGCGCCCCATCCTCCCGTCCAAGCTGTCCGAGACGGTCCATGAAGCCTTGGGCGAGCGCCACGAAGATCTCGCTTTCGCGATCACCCGCGGCGCTCGGAAGCGGTAGCGCGTGATCCGCAAGCAACTGCCAAGCCTCGGCCGCGAGGGCCCCAAAGTCCCGGTCCTGACACAGAAACTCCGGCCCCTGCTCGGCCACGAGCTCCGACCAGACCCATTGTTCCTGGGCGGCGGTCAGCAGCGGGCGGGACCGCCCGCCGGCCCGCGCCAAGCCCCGCGCGCGCGTGACGAACGCGAGCCACGGGAGCACATCCGGCGCCTCCCAGGCCCCCTGTCCGGCCGCATGCCGACTCCTCGCATAGCCGAGACGGATACGGCGGGCTAGGCGATTGTTGGCGGTGATAAGGCAGGCCCCGCCTTCAAGCGCGGCGTATAGCTCGGAGCCCAGTCTGCCGGTGAATTCGTTCGCGCTTTTCAGTACCATAGCCCCCCACTATGACGATACGCACACGCTTTGCTCCGAGCCCGACGGGCTATCTCCACATCGGCGGAGCGCGCACCGCGCTCTATTCCTGGCTATTCGCCCGACGACACGAGGGGCGCTTCATCCTGCGCATCGAGGACACCGACCTCGAGCGCTCGACGCCCGAGTCAGTCGCTGCCATTCTCGAGGGCATGGCATTTCTGAACCTCGACTACGACGAGGGCCCATTCTACCAAACTCAACGCTTCGACCGTTACCGCGAAGTGCTCTCCGAGCTTGTCGCGCAAGGCCACGCCTACTACTGCACCTGCACGAAGGCCGAGCTCGAGGAACGCCGCGCCGCGCAGATCGCACGCAAGGAAAAACCGCGCTACGACCGCCGATGTCGCGACGCGCACCATGGACCATCCGCGGACGCGGTGGTGCGCTTCAAGAATCCGCTCGACGGACAGGTGCTCGTGGACGATGCCGTTAAGGGACGCGTGGTCTTCCGCAACGACGAATTAGACGATCTCATCATCGCCCGCAGCGACGGCACGCCAACCTACAATTTCACGGTCGTGGTGGACGACATGGACATGGAGATCACGCACGTAATCCGCGGTGATGACCACCTGAACAACACACCCCGGCAGATCAACATGCTGCGCGCCCTCGAAGCCAAGCCGCCCGCCTACGCCCATATCCCGATGATACTCGGGGAAGACGGGGCACGCCTCTCCAAGCGCCATGGGGCTGTAAGCGTCATGCAGTATCGCGACGAAGGCTATCTTCCCGAGGCCCTCATTAACTACCTCGTGCGCCTCGGCTGGTCGCACGGCGATCAGGAGATTTTCACGCGCGAGGAGATGGTGACGCTCTTTGACATCAAGGACGTGCATGCCGGGGCGGCCGCCATCAACCCAAAAAAGCTCCTGTGGCTGAATCAGCACTACATCAAGACCCTCCCCAGGACCGCTATCGCCGAGCGGCTACGGCCCTACCTGGTCGAGCGGGGTGCCGATCTTGCCGCGGGACCCGGAATCGAAGACGTCGTCGATGCCTTGCGCGAGCGGGCCAAGACCTTAGTGGAAATGGCCGAGCAGGCCCTCTTCTTCTACCGCCATGAGGTGGCGGTCACGGACCCGAAGAACCAGGCGACCCTAGCCGCAGCCCCGCGCGATGCACTCATGGCTCTCGTCGCTGCGTTCGTCGCCCTGCCTACCTGGACACCCGAGACCGTGCATACCGCCTTCGAGCAGATCGCAGCGGACAGCGGTCTCACCTTCGGCAAGCTCGCCCAGCCGGTACGCATCGCCGTCACGGGCACGTCGGTATCGCCCCCCATCGATGTCACATGCGTCCTACTCGGCCGGAATCGCTCTATCGCGCGCCTCAAATCAGCGATCGCACTTGCTTTTCAGGAGGGCAAGCCTTAGAGTAGCCGCGCGTTACGGGGCCATAGCTCAGCTGGGAGAGCGCCTGCATGGCATGCAGGAGGTCGGCGGTTCGATCCCGCCTGGCTCCACCAATAGAAACAACGACTTACGTAGATTCCCCCGCACCAAATTCCTGCTTAATTGATTTTTTGCTCCTAATTTGCTCCACTTGCTCCCCGGCGGTCTGACCGTAATTCGGGGGTAAATTTGCGTCGACGAGAAAGCGCGGCGACCTCCAGTGGAACGCGCGCATCCGTAAGCGCGGCCAGCCCCTCCAACGCTACGCCAAGCCCTGAGGAGAGACCCGGCCGCATGGAATGTTTGGCCCGGCCTCACCAGGGTCCGCTGCAAACGTGCGCGAAGCCTACGCGAACAACGTATACGGGATGCGCTCGCCGCGCGCCTCTGACCCCTTCTCACACATGAGCACGCATAATGACAAAGCCGCCTGGTTCAAACGGTCTCTATTGGCTGATCGGCATAACACCCATCACCACGGCCACTATCTATTTCACCTTCCGGCTCTTTGGGATATCCATAGGCCTGCGCGGTATACTCCTCATGGTGGTCCTGCTCCTTGTCATAAAGATCGCCCTCTGGGTCGTCTTACGCATCTTTTATTTTCGGACGCGAAGCGATGACAATTACGGCCCATGACGCCTGCTCGCCCTCACCGAATGTGCTCATGAGCAGCGAGGTGCGTAAGACAATATTCATGGTGGCCTGCGCATTTTGAGCAATAACGGAATTCGACGCGCGGCTCATCCCGCTCGGTCGCCCCGCAGATAGTACAGCGATGAATCGGCGCGCTTGTCGCGGGTGCGCTTTGCAGAAAGCTCCGCCGTGCCCTCCGAAATGCGCCCCCGCGTAACCGAGCCTTGAGATCACGCCAAAAAAACATAAAATAATTCAACAGCGATACGACCGCCATGATCTTGGCCGGCACGGGCCCAAGCGCAACTGTGTACGCAACCCAAAGCCACGCGAGCCACGCTAAATACCGCACCTTCACCGGGATCACGAAAAATAGCAGGATGCTGAATTCGGGATCTATGGTGGCAAATGCCAGAAATATCGAGAGATTCAGATAGGTGGCAGTGGCGCTCGCACCGGCCAGGAACGCTCCCAGGATACTGAACGTCACGCCCGTGAAGTAGTAGACGTTGAAACGAAAGTTCCCCCATTCCTCCTCGAGGCGCGCACCGAGCAGGTAATAGAAATAGAGGATAAAAAAGACCCAGATCGAGAAGGACGGCGGAATAAGAATGAAACTGATCACTCGCCAGATCTGCCCTTGGGCGATCAGTGTCTGGCTGAAGAACAGCTCAGACAGGATGTTATGGCCGTTCGCCGTACGTGACAGGAGAAACACCACACCCTGGGCGCCCACGATATACGCCATCAAATTGCTGATGGCGTAACGACCGAAACGTCTCTCGAACTTGCTCAGCATCCGCACTCGTATCCCCTATTTTTCAGTCCCAAGCGGCGGTCGTATGGCGACGTGCCTTTACGCCTTGCAAGTGCGCTGCAAGCAGCGCCGCGCATGTTGCGCGCAAGACTCCCTTCTTTGCCGATTCTAACGGATTTCGGGCCTACCCAGAACCACCACGTGCCCGGCACGCGGGCTTTGAGGTCGCGCGCCCAGAGGAGGCACGGTCGCCCTGCGCCGCGATACGCGCAGCCAGCGCACGGCGGTGCGCGAGCTCCCTCTCATAGAGCCGCGTCTCCGCGCGACTGCCAGCCTAGCGCGTGAGGGGCTGCCACAAGGACCGTCCGCCGTGATGCACGCGCACGGTCATGGAAAGCCCGGCCCGCGAGGGGTGAGCTGCAACACCCGAGACCTGCAGGCCGATACGCACAGACACACGCTCGACGATACGGATGTCATTGCCGGTGGCGTTGTTCGCAGGCAGAATGCTGAAGGCGCTCCCAGCCCCGGGTGCAAACCCCAACACCACGCCCCAGTAGACGACGCTGGGCCCATAACAGGCCCTCGTCCGTCGCATACGGTCCCCGGGGCGCACGCCGCGCATGCGCGTTCCTCAATGTGCCGGCGACCTGTCACCAGGTCAACACGCGCCCCGCTTGTGCAAGCGACGGCAAGGCCGCGCTTGGAGTCAGAAGCGGCATCTCGCGGAAAAGATCGGCGGCGGTCATGCCGTTCAATTCGAGTGACTGCGCACAGCCGATCATGCGGACGCCGTTGTCGGAGGCAAGCTTCATAAAGTCCGCCACGCTTTTCCCGCCCCGCAGGGGGAAGATGGTTTCAGCCACGCCCTTTTTTAAAAGCTCCGTGGCAGGCCCCGTGAAATACATCAGAACGTTCTGCTCATCCGCAGCGGCCGTGGAGGCCAGGAAAAACGCCGATGGCAATCGTTTCGGATTCTCGGGGCCCGTAATAAGAATGATCACGAAATCAAGCCTTTCTGTATCGCCCATGGTAAACCTCCTTCAGTATAGGGGACGCACAAAGAACGGCATCACGCGCCGCCCCGCGCCGGACATCCCGGTCTCCTTGCGGGAGCAAGCCAGACGCCTTTCTTGCCCGCTCCACAATCACACACTATAAGCCGACCCGCGCAACCGGCGCTTCGACCAAAGACCCGCGGCCGAGACCCCTGGGCGCCGCTTCGAGCCCTGAGACCGACCCCGCTGGGTCGCGCGAAGCCCCGCGCATTCATGCAGGGCGCGCCTCATAGCCCTCCGCACCCACGGCTTGGACCAGCTGCTCGGCGCTTGCGCTTCCTTTGATAACGCCCTCGCCGCGCTCGAGATTCACTTGCACCGACTCGACTCCCGGCACCGCCTTCAAAGCCGCGGTGACCGCCGCAACGCAATGACCGCATGTCATGCCCGTGATATGCAAGGTAGTAATGGTCATGGTCTGCTCCTTTTTTCGTGGATGTGTAAGTGATCCTGGCTATTTCGCTAAAACACCCGATATTACGAAGCCTGCCGGCCCGCCACAAACGTCGCAGGGCCCGCGTCCTCGGGGATGGTCGACCCCTTGAAGTGCCGCAACCTCAGGCTATTGGTCAGAACGAAGACGCTCGAGAAACCCATGGCGAGACCCGCGAGCATGGGATTCAATTGGATTCCAAAGACTGGATAGAACACCCCAGCGGCGAGCGGGATCAGAGCGACATTGTAAAAGAATGCCCAAAAGAGGTTCCCCCGTATCGTCGAGAGCGTACGCCGAGAAAGATCCATGGCGGTCACGACCGCCCCAAGCGATCCCTTGATCGTCACGTCGGCGGCTTCCATGGCGACATCCGTGCCGCTCGCCATCGCAATCCCGACGTCCGCCTGCGCGAGCGCTGGCGCATCGTTCAAGCCGTCCCCGACAAAGGCTACCTTGTGCCCATCACGCTGTAAGGCCTCCACCGCCTGCGCCTTGGCCTCCGGCAAGACCTCAGCCACGTAATGTCCGATATTCAGCGCTAAGGCAAGCCGCTCCACCGCCGCTTGCGCGTCACCGGATATCATGACAATAGCCAAACCGCGCTCGCGCAGGGCGCGCACCACCCCTTGCGCCTGCGGCCGCGGCGCATCCGCGAGCGCAATCACTCCGCACACGCCCTCGCCATGGGCCGCGAAGATCACAGTCTTGCCGTGGGCCTCGAGACCGCGCGCCACGCCCTCAATTTCTCCGAGATTGATGCCGGCCTCGGCCAACAGTCGCCGTGCACCCACCAGCAGCCGGCGCCCATCGACCTCGGCCTCGATACCGTATCCCGGTCGCGCCTTGAAGCTCGAGACCGCGCGTGGCGATACGCCCTCGCCCTTTGCCGCCTCCACAACGGCCTGCGCCAGCGGGTGCTCGCTGCCCACTTCGGCCCCGGCCACGAGAGCCAAGAGCGCGCCACGGTCCCCGTCAGCCGCCACCACGTCGGTCACGACCGGGTGGCCCTCGGTCAAAGTGCCAGTCTTGTCGAAGACGACCGTGTCCACGCGGCTTAACGTCTCGAGCGCTTCACCCTTGCGATAGAGCACGCCAAGCTCCGCCGCGCGCCCCGTGCCCACCATGACCGCAGCGGGCGTCGCAAGCCCCATGGCGCAAGGGCAGGCCACGACCAGAACCGCCACGGCACTCACGAGCCCACCCGTAAGGCCCGCTGCGCCATCCGCGATCAACCACGCAGCGAAAGTCATCACCGCGGCCGCCAAGACCGCCGGAGTGAAGATCGCCACCACGCGGTCAGCGAGCCCCTGGATCGGCAGTTTCGAGCCCTGGGCCCGAGCTACCAAACGAATGATCTGTGCGAGCACGGTCTGGGATCCGATGGCGTTCGCCTCGACTTCGAGAACACCGTACTGATTGACCGTGCCTCCAACCACCCGGTCGCCCGGATGCTTGGCAAGCGGCATGGGCTCACCGCTCAACATCGCCTCGTCGACATAGCTCTCGCCTGCGCGCACCACGCCGTCGACCGGGATATGCTCGCCGGGCCGCACGCGCACGAGATCACCTGTCTGCAGCTCGGCGATCGGTACCTCCTCCTCGCGCTCGCCCCGCAGGCGCCGCGCGACCTTGGCCTGCAAGCCGGCCAGCCTCCTAATAGCGGCCCCCGTGCGCCCCTTGGCCAGCTCCTCCAAATATTTGCCCGCCAGGATCACGGTGACGATAACCGCCGCCGAATCGAAATAAAGGTGTCGCGCGCCTGCCGGAAACCCTTGCGGCCAGATGAGGACGAGCAGGCTGTAGGCAAAAGCGGCGCCAGTCCCGGTCATGACCAGGCTATTCATATCCGGGGACAAGTGACGGTAGGCGATCCAGCCAGGACGGAAGAATCGGCGGCCGGGACCGAATAGCACTGTGGCCGTTAAGGCCGCTATGAGCCACGACCAAAATTCGACGGGCGCGATCGCCGCCAGAGCGCGCCCGAATGCCGGCACGAAGACCGGACCCATGGACAAGACCACCACAGGCAGGGTCAGAACCCCAGCGAGCAAGACATCGCGCCGCAGTCCCGCCGCCGCCTGCGCCTGCGCATCGCCGCCGGCATCGCCCTCAAGCCCTGATCGCGCCAGCGCCTGATAGCCGGTCTGCACAATCGCTGCACGCACCGTGCCCTCGTCCAGCGCACCTTCGAGATAGCGGATGTGGGCCTGCTCGGTGGCGAGATTCACGTTGGCATCTAGCACGCCTGGCAGGTTTTTCAACGCGCGCTCCACGCGCCCAGCGCAGGACGCGCACGTCATGCCGCCCACGCCGATCTCGAGGTCGCGCACAAGTGGCTTATAACCACGCGCCCGCACCGCCTCCGAAAGCGCCAGGGGCGTGGCCGTCGCGGGGTCGTAGACCACGGTCGCGCGCTCACTCGCAAGATTCACCACGGCCGACTCGACCCCGGGGACCGCCCCCAAGGCGCGCTCCACGCGCGCGACGCATGAGGCACAGGTCATGCCACCGATGCCGAATTCTATCTCGCGAATCACGATCCCTCCGGGTGATCATCGTCGGCATTCAAGGCCGCCAGGATGGGGCATTCGGAGGCGGGACCCTCACCATGGCAACACTCGCTCAGGCGCTCGAGCCCGTGCTTCATGCGCTCCAGATCACGAATGCGCTGATCGATGTCGCGCAGCTTCTCCTGTGTGAGACGCTTCACGTCGGCGGCACGCGCCGTTCGCCTCTCGTTCAGCCCGAGCAGCAAGCCAATCTCATCCAATGAGAACCCTAACTCCTGGCAGCGTCGTATGAAACGCAGGCGCCGTAACTCGGACTCCTGATACAACCGGTAGCGGCCGCGCGTGCGCGCCGCAGGCGTGACCAGACCCTGTGTCTCGTAGTAACGCAAGGTCCCGGCGCCTATCCCGGCCCGTCTGGCCAATGCCCCAATCGTAATGAGCTCCATCGCGCCACCCCCTATAAAACCCTAGTCTACACCTTACAGCTAACTGTAAGGTCAAGGGCGCATCTATGACACCGTGGGGCGCGCTTGCCTTGAACCGCCAAGGAAGGGGGTGGGTGGTCGAGAAGTGATACGCCCCTCACGGGGAGGGAGGAAGGACTCGGCTCGGGGGGCGGTTTTCGAGATCAGGAGCTCGGACGCGCCTGGCCGATGGCGTGAATCGTCCAAAGTAGGCCATGCGGCTTCATCGGTACGCCCTCGTGGATGACGATGGCGCCCGCCCGGTTACGATAGACCAATGTCGGCACGAGCTCGGGGCCTGTGAGCTCGAGCAAGCGATTGTTGGTTGCCAAGGCCCGGGCCCAGCGGCCACGCACAGGCACGGGCGCAATGCCCCCTCCATGCCCCCGCCCGCGCCGAAAATTTGCCTCATTACGCTTGAGGGCTAAAAGCGGCCGAGATGCCCCGAGTATGGCGACGGCCTTGCCCGCGCTCGAGGGGTGTAGAAAACCCGTAACGATCCAATGGATGCGCAGATGGCGCGGGCCGATCAAGGGCTGCAGTTGCGCAAAAAGCGTGTGACAGAAGGGGCAATTGGGATCGACGAACACGTAGAGATCACGCCGGCCGTTTCCTTGCACGACCACGTGCGCTTGGTGGCGTATCGTGCGCCACACGGCGTGCGGGCCCCGTCCCGGAAAATTCAATGATGCCTGTACCTTTGGCCATGGGGCCAAAAGGACTATCGCAAGGCAGGCCCACAGGATCGCTCGCGCACTTTCCCCAACACCAGCCCGCAACAGGCGTACTCCCCCCATAAGTTCCTCTCCCCCCTCAACACCCAAGTCGCTCGGGCGCCGTGCTCATCGCCCCAGGCAGCCGGGACCTCCGTAATCCGCCACCATCCCGGAGATTCAGTGCGCCACAGCCCAGCTATACTGGCACTGTGATGGGAGAATGGGAAGCTCTCTGGAGACGTATCCACGCGACTCAGCCACTCCGACCGACGCCTTCCCTGCTAACGCACGCACAGGCCCGCGCCCTACCTTCAACGAGCGAAACAGGAGCAATCCTGAGGGACGAAGCACCACGCACCACTATCCTACATCAGAGAGAAACGACCTAAAGGTCGATAACATTTCTTTAGGATATACGGCATGTTATCAGGCTCTTTTCGAAGATCGGAGGACAGTATGCGAATCGAGAGGACTGACCCAATTACTGGCACAACCTTGTCCGAAACAGAAGGCCGTCCGTATGTGGTTGAGGGCGAGGGCGCTGATACCCTCAAGATCTACTTCGAAAACGAAGAGACCAAACAAAAATACTTGACTGTCGAAACGCAACACCCAGAGCAGGGACTAGACCACACGCTGGACAACCCAGCACCCCTTCCCGGTGACCCACCGAACGGGATTCCCCAACAACAGGGTTGATGCCCACTTGCACCCTCGCGCCTACCCGCGAGGGCCCCATACCATGCCTCTCGCCCCCCGGCACCCCGCAGCCCCCTTAAGCATCCCCACACGATGTCCCGCTCACCTGTCCCCAGCTTCCCTAGCGGCACCATCCAGCGTGCCGTATGCCAAACAGGCCATCTTTGCTAAGATCAACCCTGGGCGGCACGCGCTGTGACACCCAAGCGACCATCCCGAGCCGGCCATCGATGGCGCTCAAGACCGCACACGCTCATAAGCGTCCGGTCGCAACCGGCGACCACCGGCCTTAAAGCGTCACCATCTGAAAAGAGGGGGGGTTTATGAAACACCCGAATCACGAAGGACAACGAGTTCCGTCGGTGGTCTTTAAGGCGCGCGCAGACGGGCAATGGAAGGACCTCCATACAGACGAGGTTTTCAAGGGAAAGACCGTGGTCGTTTTCGCGCTCCCGGGGGCCTACACCCCAACATGCTCCTCGAGCCATGTGCCGCGCTACAACGAACTTGCGCCAGTCTTTCAGGCCAATGGCGTCGACATCGTGGCGTGCCTGTCGGTCAACGACGCCTTCGTCATGGAGGCATGGGGCAAGGACCAGAACGCTGAGCATCTGCTATTCCTTCCGGATGGCAACGGTGAGTTCTCCGCAGGTATGGGCATGCTAGTCGACAAATCCGACCTGGGTTTTGGAAAACGCTCCTGGCGCTATTCCATGCTGGTCAAAGATCGCGTAATTGAAAAGATGTTCATAGAGCCCGACAAGCCCGGCGATCCCTTCGAGGTCTCGGACGCCGACACCATGCTCCGCCACATCAACCCCAAGGCCAAAGAGCCAGAATTCGTTACTATATTTACTCGCGATGGCTGCCCGCACTGCTTCCGCGCCAAGGCGATGCTGAAGGAGCGCGGCATTGCGTTCGAGGAGATCCGCACAGGCCAAGGGACGGGCGTCAGTTCGCGAACCCTCCGCGCGACGACCGGCCGCTCGACCGTACCGCAAGTCTTCATAGGCGGGCGACATATTGGGGGCGCCGACGACTTGGCGCATCACCTAGGACTCGCATAACGCGGAGCCTGAGCTACGTGCCGCAGGAGCAAGGGGCGGGGCGACTGCATTCCGAACGGTTCAATAGGGGGGCCGCGTCATGGCTGAGCACTACGATCTCCTGATCCTTGGGGGCGGCAGCGGCGGAATCGCTACCGCCAATCGCGCAGCACGCCACGGGGCGCGCTGCGCCCTCATTGAAAAAGGCGCACTCGGCGGGGCCTGCGTGAATGTGGGCTGCGTACCCAAAAAACTCCTCTGGAACGCCGCGCACCTGCGCCATTGCGCAGAACTTGCGACCGATTACGGGTTTGCGCCGCTTCTCGGAGATTTCGATTGGACCGCAAACAAGCGCGCCCGTGATACCTATATTGCCAAACTGAACGAACGCTACGCGACGGGGCTGGCCGACAACAGCGTCACCCTGATCTCCGGACATGGGCGCTTCGCCGATCCCCACACCATCGAGGTGGCAGGCAAGCGCTACGAGGCGGATCATATCGTGCTCGCTACCGGCAGCCGTCCGGTACTACCGGATGTTCCAGGGGCCGCCCTGGGGCTTACATCCGACGACTTCTTCGCGCTCCCCGAAAGGCCGCAGAGGGCGGCCGTGGTCGGCGCAGGCTACATCGCCGTGGAGCTTGCCTGCGCCTTGCGCAGGCTCGGCAGCGAGGTCTCGCTCGTCATGCGCGGCGCGCACCTTTTGGCGGCGTTCGATCCCATGCTGCGCGAAGGACTCATGGAAGCTATGACCCACGCCGGCATCAGCCTCTTGGCCCATCGCCAAGTCTCGGGCCTCCGCAAGGCCGGGGCGGAAGTCAGCCTCCTCTATAAAGATGGTGAAGCCTTGTCTGGACTCGATAGCGTGATCTGGGCAGTCGGCCGGACACCGAATGCCGATGCGCTCGACTTGGACAAAGCCGGCATCGCGCCAGGGCGGGGCGGCATCGTAGAAACGGACGTCTACCAGAATACCGCCGTTCCGGGCATTTACGCCATCGGCGACCTGACGGGCCGTGCCGCCCTCACGCCCGTCGCCATCGCCGCCGGCCGACGCCTGGCCGACCGCCTGTTCGGTGGCCAGAAAGATCGCCGCCTCGACTATGACCTTGTCCCGACCGTGGTCTTCAGCCACCCGCCGATCGGAAGTGTCGGCCTGACCGAGCCCGAGGCGCGCGAGCGCCATGGAAACGAGGCCGTCACCGTCTACCGCACGCGGTTTACACCCATGAGCCACGCCTTCGCGCGCCACCCCGAGCGCACCGCCATGAAACTCGTGACCGTAGGCCGCGAGGAGCGCGTCGTGGGCCTGCACATCATTGGTGAGGGCGCCGATGAGATGCTGCAGGGCTTCGCGGTCGCCATCAAAATGGGCGCTACCAAAAAAGATCTGGACGACACGCTCGCCATCCATCCAACAAGCGCAGAAGAAGTCGTCACCATGCGCTAGCCGGGCCTAAGCCGCAGCGTGGGGCTCTCGGGCGGGCAACGCCAGCGCTTGGCCATCACTCGGGCCCTTTCGAAGCGCCCCAGATCCGGCTCATCCATAAAGCGACAAGCAATCGTGATCCGGCCATCGCTCAGGCCTTCGCGGCGACCATCAAGCAGCTTGAAGGCCAAGCGACCATGCTCTCTATCGCCCACGCACTGCCACGCATTTGCACGTCGACTACGTGATCGCGCTCGACCGCCCCCGCAGTAGTCGCGCAAGGCCCGGTAATCCCTCGTCCCCCAGCGCGAGCGTCCAAAGTGACCCGTGATGTCCCGACTACACCCCCGTTACATCCTTTCCTTCAACTGGGGACTGCCGTTCCACCAAGGGCGGCCATCAACACGCCTGCTGTTGGGAGCGTGAATGGGGCTAACCCCCCTGCCCTTCACCATACGACCTGCAACCTCGGTCGTGGGTTATTGGCTTTGAGGGGCTGGGGCGAAATCCTAAAACCCTCCATCGACGGTATAATGAGGAATGAGCCACGACCCTATCGATTCTGCGAAGACAGCCCCCTACGCCGACCTCACGCCGGACCTCATTCTAAGCGCGGCGGAGACTGCAGGTCTTACGCCCACAGGTGGCTTCCAGGCCCTCAACAGTTACGAAAACCGCGTATACAAGATCGAGACCGAAACCGCCCCCTGGGCGGTCAAGTTTTATCGCCCGGACCGCTGGAGCGATGCCGCGATCCTCGAGGAGCACGGCTTCCTGCAAGAATTAGCCGCAGCAGAGATACCGGGGGTCCCACCGCTTGCGCACAACGGCCAGACGCTGCTGCGCGAAGGCCCGTATCGTTTCGCGATCTTTCCCTGGCGGCCTGGACGAGCTGGATATGTCGAGACCCCGTCCGAACGCCGCGCCCTGGGCCGCCACCTCGGCCGTTTGCACTTGACCGGGACCGGACGCTTCGCTGCGCGCCCGACCCTGGACGCGGCCTCTTTCGTCGACCCCGCGATCGCCACACTGGCCGTTTGCCCGTTTGTGCCACTGCAGCTGCGTCCCGAGCTCCTGGCCGTTGCCACGCGTCTGCGCGATCGCATCGCCGAGACCTTCGAGACGGTCGGCGCCCCGATTCTGCGGCTACACGGCGATTGCCACACGGGCAACGTCCTCACAGACGGCGAGACGCTCACCATCGTCGATTTCGACGACTGCCTGAACGGGCCCGCGATCCAGGATCTGTGGATGTTGCTACCCGGGGATCCCGACGAACAGGAGGAGGCGCTCGCAGCCTTGATCCAAGGCTACGAGATGTTTCGCGACTTCGATCCCGTGGAGCTGCGCCTCATAGAACCTCTGCGCACCCTGCGGCTTCTACACTACAACGCCTGGATCGCCCGACGCTGGCACGATCCGGCGTTCCCGCGCGCCTTTCCCTGGTTTGCCGAGGAGCGACACTTCCACGAACTGATGGGGCTTCTCACGGCCCAGGAGATGCGGCTGCGTACACCACCCATACGCCTGCGCGGTCCAAACAGCGACTAAGAGGGGCTCGCTTTGGCGCGTGCGATCATGACTACGTCGCCCGCATCCAGATGCACATCATAGCCCCAGAGCCGCGCGACATGGTCAAGGGTCCTTTTGGCTTCCGCCTGATCCAAAGGGTGGGTATCCATCTTCTTTAGATGCAGATGCCGATCACCCCAGCGGTTGACCGCGACCACCTCGATGTCTGGTGAACGCGCGGACTCGGCGATCTGTCGGGCGAGCGCGCTGCGCAGATAGCGATAACCTTGATCGTCGTGTACGGCCGTCACTTCAAAGGACTCGCCCTTGGGGTCATTGGCGAGGGCAAAGAGATGCAGGTCACGCATCACCTTGGGAGACAGATATTGCAGGACAAAACTCTCATCACGGAATTCGCGCATCGCAAAATGAATCTGCCTCAACCAGTCCGGATCGCCCGCAAACTCGAACCACTCCCTATCCTCCTTAGTCGGGTTTAGGCATATCCGCTTAATATCCTGGAAGATGGCAAAACCTAGGGTGTAGGGGTTGATACCGCCGTAGCGGCGACTATCGAAATCCGGCTGGAAGGTCACCGCCGTGTGGCTCGCATAGAACTCAAGCAATGCCCCGTCGCTTATGAATCCCTTCGCGTGCAGGCTGTGCATGACGTGATAATGCACGAAACAGGCGAAGCCCTCATTCATGATCTTGGTCTGCCCTTGCGGATACAGATACTGGGCGATCTTGCGCACGATGCGCAGAATCTCCCTCTTCCAAGTCTCGAGCGTCGGCGCATTCTTCTCAATGAAGTAGATGAGGTTCTCCTGCGGCTCCCGCGGGAAACGGTCCTCTTGCGGCGCCGCGGCGGCCTCAGCCGCGCCAGGGACCGTGCGCCAGATCTCAGAGAGGTGCTGCTCGATGAACTCCGCGCGTTCGCGCCTCTTTCTTTCCTCCTCGCGCGTCGAGAGTTTCCGGGGCCGGCGCGCGCGGTCAATGGCGTTACGATTCAGGGCATGGGCGGCATCGATCACATCGGATACCACATCGATCCCGTACTGCTCCTCGCAATGCGCTATATAGCCCTTCCCGAACTCGAGGTAATCCAGTATGCCTTCCGCATCCGTCCATTGCTGGAAGAAGCTGTTGTTCTTGAAAAAAGCGTTGTGACCAAAGGCGGCGTGGGCAATGACGAGCGTCTGCATCACCATGGTGTTCTCTTCCATGAGATAGCTGATGCAGGGGTTGCTATTGATGACGAGCTCGTAGGCAAGCCCCATCTCGCCACGCCGGTACTGGCCGGTCTCGATCGCGCGCTGCTTCCCGAACGACCAGTGCGGGTAATACATCGGCAGGCCCGTGGAGGCATAGGCATCAAGCATCTGCTCGGCTGTGATCATCTCGAGCTGGTTTGGGTAGGTGTCGAGCGCAAGCTCCGCCTCAGCGATCTCTGCTATGCGCTCGGTGACGTTGGCGATGCGCTCGAAAGTCCATTCGTTGTCGGAAAAGAGAAGCGCGCCCTCGTCAGCCATGCGCCACCCCCGCCTTAGGGGTAAAGAGCGCCCGAAATAAGGGGTAGATGTCTTCAGTCCGACGGGCGCGCGCGGTCATGAGCTCAGGGCACTCCTGGGCGATCGACGTGTAGATACGCATGAGCGCGCTCTCCTGATCCTGGTTCACCTCCAGGTAAAACATATTGCGCAGATGCGGCAGGAGACCGAGCACGCGCTCCTGCACAAAACGATTATCATCTTGCGCGTTGTCGCCGTCGGAGGCCTGCGCCACGTATATGTTCCAATGTTCCGCCGGAAACCGTTCGGCCATGATGTCCTCGACCAACTCAAGCGCGGGTGACACGAGCGTTCCTCCCCCTTCCTTGGCGCCAAAGAACTCTTGTTCGGTGCACTCTGAGGCCTCTCCATGATGCTTTATGAAGACAAGCTCCACGGAACGGTACTGTCGGTGGATAAAAAGATACAGCAATAAGAAGAAGCGCTTGGCGAGATCCTTTTCTATGTCGCCCATGCTGCCCGACACATCCATCACGCAAAAGATGACGGCGCTCGTCACCGGGCGCGGCTGCTGATCGATATGCGCAAACCGCAGATCCGACTCGTCTATGAACGGTATGGCCTTGATCTTGCGCTCCAAGACCTTAATCTCTTCCCGAATCTCGTCCAGACGAAATCGCTCTATACTCGTATCCTCACCGTAGCCATGCCGGGTCCGGATCTCCTCATCAAGGGTTTCGGCCTGCCGCACCAGCGCCTCGAGCTCCCTCTTTTTTCGCGACCGCAACGCCATGCGCCGTGCCCGGGCCGTGCGCATCGTGCGTCCGATATGCATGCGTGAGGGGCTGCCCTCTTTCACGAAGCCGGCGCGACGCCACTGGTCCAGCTGAATATCTTCGGTGCGCGTCTGCCGGAGATTCGGCAGCTCGAGACCTTCGAAGAGCACCGACAGGAACTCGTCGGCTGACAAGACGATGGCGATTTCGTCGTCGCCGAGACCGTCGGAGGCCCCCACCCCTTCGTCGCCCCCTCCGTCCCCCGCATCGCCGCCTTGGGGCTTTGGGATCCGGTCACCCCGCCTGAATTCCTTGTTGCCCGGCAAGATCTGCTCCCAAGCCGCGTCACGCATGTCGCGCCGAAAGCTTGGCTCGTGCAGGTCTTTGGTGGGAATGGCGATAGGCTGCTCGGTATCGAGCATGTCTCCGAGCGAGCGGCGGCGCGCGAGCTTTTCAACCGCCGCCTTGACGCGCCCGCGTACGCGCCTCTGCAGGCGATCCTGATTGGCGCTGGAGCGCGTCCCCAAATTGCGCCGATCTATGATCACGCTCATGGAAACTCCTCCCTCAAAACGGCCGCCCCGAAGGCCGGCCCGCCACCTTCATGCCTCAATGATGCTTCCGGTAGCGCATATACCAATCCACCAACAAGCGCACCTGCTTCTCGGTATAACCCTTTTCCTGCATGCGCACCACAAAGTCGTGATGCTTGCGCTCGTCTTCGGACGTCCGCTTTTTTCCGAACGATATCACGGGCAGCAGATCCTCGGTGTTGGCGAACATCTTCTTCTCGATCACCGCCCGCAACTTCTCGTAGCTTGTCCACGCCGGGCTCTTGCCGCCATTGTTGGCCTTGGCCCGTAAAACAAAATTTACGACCTCGTTGCGAAAATCCTTGGGGTTGGCAATCCCCGCCGGCTTCTCGATCTTCTCAAGATCCTCATTCAACAAGGTACGGTTCATGATCTGACCTGTGTCCGGGTCACGAAACTCGGTGTCCTGCAACCAAAAGTCGGCATATTGGATGTAACGATCGAACAGATTCTGCCCGTAGTCACCATAACTCTCGAGATAGGCCTTCTGGATCTCAAGTCCGAGAAACTCCGCGTACCGCGACGCAAGCTCATCCTTCAAGAAACCGAGATAACGGGCTTCGAGATCCGGCGGAAACTGCTCGGCGCGGACTTGGGTCTCCAGGATGTGCAGAAGATGGACCGGGTTCGCCGCCACCTCCTCGCTATCGTAATTGAAGGTCCGCGACAATATCTTGTAGGCAAAGCGCGTCGATATGCCATCCATGCCCTCGTCGACACCCGCGACATCACGGTATTCCTGCATACTCTTGGCTTGCTGGTCGCGATCCTTCAAGGTCTTGCCGTCATAGATCTCCATCTTCGACCAGAGACTGCTATTCCCTGGATCCTTGAGGCGACTTAAGACTGAGAACCGCGCCAGCATCTCAAGGGTATCAGTCGCGCATGGGGCGTCGTTTAGGGCGCTATTTTCAAGGAGCTTGCGATAGATGCGCGTCTCCTCGGTCACACGCAGGCAATAGGGGACCTTGACGATAAAAACGCGGTCGAGGAAGGCCTCATTGCGCTTATTATTCCGAAAGGCCGCCCACTCCGATTCGTTGCTGTGGGCCAAGATGATCCCCTGGTAGGGCATGGCCCCAAAGCCCTCCGTACCGTTGTAGGTCCCCTCTTGGGTCGCCGTCAGCAAGGGATGCAACATCTTGATGGGCGCCTTGAACATCTCGACGAACTCGAGCACGCCCTGGGTGGTCACGTTCAGACCCCCCGCGTACGAGTACGCATCCGGGTCATCCTGGGAGAAATCCTCGAGCTTGCGGATGTCGACTTTGCCGACAAGGCTGGCGATGTCCTGGTTGTTCTCGTCACCCGGCTCGACCTTCGTGATCCCAACCTGGTGCAGCTGCGAGGGGTTCAAGCGCACCACTGAGAAGCGCCGGAGATCGCCCTCGAATTCCCGCAAGCGCTTGGCGGCCCATGGCGACATGACACTTTGCAACGCACGTCGCGGGATACCGTAGCGGTCCTCGAGAACGGGTCCGTCCTCTTCTTGGTCAAAAAGCCCAAGCGGTGACTCATAAAGGGGCGAAACACGTCCGTCGGCGGCGAGGCAATAGATCGGATATCTTTCCATGAGGGCCTTCAGGCGCTCGGCAAGCGACGACTTGGCGGCCCCGACCGGGCCCAGGAGATAGAGGATCTGCTTGCGCTCCTCAAGCCCCTGAGCGGCGTGCCGGAAATAAGACACGAGGTTCTCCACCACGTCCTCGATCCCATAAAAATCTTCGAACGCCGGATAAGTCAGGATCTTGCGGTTCATGAAGATGCGTGCAAGCCGCGGATCCGACTGCGTGTCGACCATATGCGGCTCGCCGATCGCCGCCAGCATGCGCTCGGCAGCCAAGGCATAGGCAAGCGGCTCCTTGGCGCAGAGCTTGAGGTATTCATCGAGCGTCACCGTCACTTCCCGCAGCTGCTGGAATCGCTCTTGATATCGGTCAAATAACGCCATAATCCATCCCTCGTCGTCTCTCGTCCGAAATCTACGCCGCCTTCTTGCGCGCGGGTGACATCCGCTGTGCTCGCGCCATGCGCGCGGCCCTCAACGCCACCGCCTGCCGATCTTTAAATAGCCAACGCCCCCTTATCTTGCGTTATCTCATCCCCACGGCCGCTCGACTCGCCACTTAGTCGGAACATCGCAAGCCATCGGCCGCTCACATTATCTGCGACCCTGCGCGACTCCGCAGAGGCACACCATCCAAGTTTAGACGCGCTTTCCCCGAAGTACGCATTCCGCGTACACGTTTTTCGATGAACGGTCCGCACGCTGTCTATCGCCATATTGCTCCGCCGTTCAAAGTCACGGGCGCGGCCGCTTCGTCAGCGTCTTGGATGCAATGTCGTCCTGATTGGTTCCGCGTTTCGTGGAGCCCCTGTCCGATATCACACCAAAACTCCATCCGCGTACACCTCATATCGCAGCAAGTTCCATGCCGCACTAGGCGCGCACTACCCGTCATCCGCCGCTCTACCGTCTTGCTCAACGACCCTACACCGGCCCCGTCTATATCGCCATCCTCCAACGCGGTCCCTGATCATTGTGTGGGGGTTCCGCGACTCATGACTTAGTCGGAGTGTCACCCGCCAGCACGCCATCGTCCCTGATCCTAGCCGGATCACGGTCGTCGGATGGGATAGATGCGCCCGGCCGACATACTGCAACCCGCGCCGGCAGGCGGCCCCGCCGGGACGCCAAGAAGGCTGCACCACTGCACCTCCCTCGATCGCGCTTGGCCTACGGCAGATGCAGCGGTAATGTTGAGGTCCGGCCAGAGCCGTGTAATCATGGCGCGCGCTTGAGGCCTGCGGCCCCTTGCTGCGTCGCCGCGGATGCGTGAGCATCTTATCCCTTGATGGCGATGCCAGGGACTGGGTCCGACGCAGCCAGTCCTAGCCCTGAGGCCGCCGTTGATGTCGCTCGTATCGCCCAGTCTTCCGCCCGCCGAGTCGCTGACCCGGCGCTCACCCGTGATTGCCCTGCTGGGCCTTTCCTGGCTGCACTTTCTGAACGATGGGGCCGCCAACTTCCTGCCAGGGGTCTTGCCCGCAATCCTCGTCGCTTTGCATAGGGGACCCGCATGGGCCTCTGTCATCATGGCCACCCTTTTGATCGGTCAGGCGCTACAGCCCCTCATGGGCTGGCTTTCGGACCGAGTGGGCGGGCGAGCCGCAACGCTCCTCGGTGCAAGCGGCACAAGCCTCGGCATCGTCCTCGTCGGGCAAAGCGATCACCTGCCGACCTTGCTTGCGGCGCTCGTTTTGATCGGTGCCTCCAATGCCGCCTTTCATCCACAATCACTGGCCCTCGCGCGCAGCCTCGCCGGCAAGGGACACGGTGCGACGATGTCTGCGTTTCTCGTGGGGGGCGAACTCGGGCGTGGGCTCTATCCGTTAATAGCAAGCCTGGCGGTTGCGTCTTTTGGCACTCCTGGTCTCTGGGTCGTCGCGCTGCCCGCACTGCTCACCATACCGTTCATCGCACCCCTGCTGCCGCCGCTTGCCCGTCGGCCGGCGCATGCCGCGCCCTTGCAATGGCGCAGGCACGCCGGGCCGGCCGCGTCATTGATCGCCTACGTATCGCTGCGGTCCTTCGTTTTGTATGCCTTGGTCACATTTCTCCCCATCCTTGCAAACCGTTCGGGCACCTCGCTCATAGGCGGCGCGTCGCTCATCAGCGTGTTGCTCGTCGTGGGTGTCATTGGGAATATCAGTGGTGGTCTCATCGCCGATCGCCTGGGGCGACCCGTCGTGCTGGTAGGATCAAGCCTACTGACCGCACTGCTGATCGCGACCTATCTCGTAAGCGGAGGCTGGATTTCGTGGGCCGTGCTCGGCCTGCTCGGGATCGCGCTCTTTAGCGCGCTTCCGGTCTCAGTTCTCGCCGGCCAAGACATCTTTCCCGAAAACCGCGGGCTGGGATCAGGAATCGCACTGGGCCTTGGCAACAGCCTGGGCGCCCTGCTGCTCCTGGCTTTCGGTGCCCAAACCTCTGCGCATGGCGTCCATGCGGCCATGTGGATGCTGCCTCCCGTGGCACTGGCCTGCGCCCTCCTCGCGACACGCCTGCCACCCGCCCCTCCTTAAGGCCGTTTGCGACGCGCGCCCCGTGACCATGGCCCGATCCCGTTGCAGCAAGGAAGCGGATCCTCGTTTCCGAGCGACATCGACTTTCAGCGAAATGCTTGCATTGCGCTCGCAAGGACGCTCAAGACAAGGCCCCTAGCGATTAACACGAAACCTGCCGCCGATAGACACGCTAAGGAAATTCGAAACCGATGGCGGCGCTACCCGAACCGTCCCTCGCGCAGATCCTGCACGGCCGCTGCGATCTCCTCACGGGTGTTCATCACGAAGGGGCCGTATTGCACGATCGGCTCGTTCAGAGGGCGGCCCGCCACAAGCAACACCCGCGCCTGCATCTGGGCTGTTACTATCACACCGTCGGCCGAGGGATCATCGGTGAGCACCGCTAGGCTTCGCGGTACGAGCTTCTCATCACCGATCGATGCCTGCCCCTCATACAGCACCATGAAGGCATGATGTCCGGGCTCAAGGGCCTGCTGCCAGCATTCGCCTGCCGGGATGTGCAAATCCAGAACAAGGGGGGCAGTCACTGGCCGCTGCACGGCGCCCGCCACCCCATGAGATTCCCCGGCGAGCACGATGGCCGTGGCGCCGCCTGCGCCCGCAATCCGCGGCAGATCCCCGGCCGCAAAATCCCGGTACCATGGGTCGGACATCTTGTCGCGGGCCGGCAAGTTCAGCCAGAGCTGAAAGCCCATCATGCGCCCGGCCTCCTGCTCAGGCATCTCCGAATGCACGACCCCACGACCGGCAGTCATCCACTGCATGCCCCCGGTCTCGAGCAAACCCTCGTGACCCCCGTTGTCACGATGGCGCATGCGGCCTTCGAGCATATAAGTGATCGTCTCGAAACCCCGATGCGGATGATCAGGAAAACCCGCGATATAGTCGGCGGCCTGATCGCTACCGAAGAAGTCCAGCATCAAGAAGGGGTCGAGGCGCGCCTGGAGTCCTTGTGACAAGAGCCGCGTCAACCGGACACCGGCGCCATCCCGCGTGACCTCCCCCGCATGGGAGCGCTCGATAGTGCGTGAACGCCGAACCTCAACTGTCTTTCCTTTGCCCATAGGCCTACTCCTCCGTTTCTGCGCGAGCCGGGGTGCGCGATGGCAAGAAACCGCTTATTAGTCGCGCCACTTTCCTCCACGATACGCGCCCTGGGGGCCAAACGGCCAGCCCCACCCC
>NZ_JBTRWP010000038.1:0-25099 GCF_054609335.1 Acidiferrobacter sp.
GCATGTTCGGCAAGATCATCGTAAAGTAAGCGGCAAAGACGGGAAGCGGCGCGCGTGGGGTGAACATGCTGAAGCGGGCGCTGTAAGTACCGGGGAGCCGGGGTGCGAGATCGCCCCCGGCTTTTTTTATGAGCGTGTGGGGGCGTGGCGATCCCGGATTGAGCGCCGTTCGTCTTTCCAGCCTCTGAGGAGAGATGGCGAGCATAGGTCTGCAGGCGGATGTGCGGTAAAATGGGCTGTTGCGCAAGGTCGCCGATGGAATGCGCGACGAGCGGCCGGGATTGGGTGGGGCCCTGGGCGTTTTTCATGGAGCGCCCAGACTGGCAAAGCAGGAGGAACGGAACGGTATGAGCGAATCACAAGCGGTGTTCGGAGGAAACTGCGCAGGCGTTGCGCGCCGATGGAAGGGGATCGTAGCCGGATTTCTAGCGCTTGCGGTGATTTATGTGAAAGGCTATGCCGTGGCGGGCGCCCAAGCAGACAGCTGGCATTTCTGGGCGGCGGATCTGAACCCGCTGCCGTGGCTAGGCGCGGTCATGCTCATGGCCGTGTACTGGACGCGCTATGACCGCTACAAGGTCGAAGGTGGGGCGCCAGGCGTCTGGTCGGGAGTGCGGGTGTTGTCCTTCATGGCGGGGGTGCTTGTCGCGCTCGCGCTCTGGGAGTCTCCCTTGAACGGTTTCGTTGGGAGATCTATGACGCTCTATACGGTGAAGCTCATGGGCGAATTCGAGCTTGCCGCTCCCTTGATCGTATTTGGAATCCCGTTTGGTCTTGTTGACGCAACACGAACCAAGGGAGTGTTCTGGAGTGTATTGCGGTTTCTGCATAACCCGGGCGTGACGGCGGTTGCGCTCGCGATCGTGTTGGCCCTCTGGGACATGTCGGCGCAGATGGCGCTTGGCCTGCGTGATGCGTTCATGTTCGCCATTCTGCCGGGCGTCTATCTTGGGCTTGGCATGGTGGTCTGGATACAGTCCTTGCAAGCGTTGCCGAGCTTCCCCAACTTCTCGAGCCATTTGCGTAAGGGCATTTATGTGTGGGCAATGGAGACGACCATGATGGGGATGGGTGCGATGTGGTTCTGGAGCGCCATGACGGGCCTTAACCCCTCGACTAACCAGCCCTTGGTGTTCGGCCTGAGCCGAATCACGGATGTCCACATGGCGGGCGCGACAATGATGGCTTTATCTTTGCCGACCATGTGTCTTGTGTTTTGGCATTTCTGGCAATGGATCGCGAACGTGGTCGGCGTCTCCGAGAATGATGACTACAAAAAGGCGGCAAGCCGGTAGGAGGCTTGCGGGATGGGATGCCCCGTGAGGTTTGCGGGTTTCGAGACGAGTCAGTGTCAGTATTCGGTACGGTGGGTCAGGAGGGTGTGTGGGACGGCTTTTAGGGGCAGTAATGTTGGTGTTGGGGGCGGGAGTAGCGAACGCCCATAATGTGCTCTTTTTTGGTGCGCCGGTTGTGGGCGCCACGCGCGCAAGCGTGAATGCGGCACTTACGCGGGCCGGATTCCAGATCCCGAAGAAGGGGCCGGAGGAGTGGTTCGATACCTACAGAATCAACGGTCAGCTCGCGAATCTGCAGGGGGCAAGCCGGCTTACAGTGAACTTCACCAAGAGTGGCCAGTTCGCGATCGCCCAGTACATCTTTCCGAGCTTCGATAACGTCCGTCAGGTCAAAAACATCATTACCATGGTGGCCTATAAGTACGGGCGGCCCACGAGCATAAGTGGGGACTTGAAGCAGGGCGCCGTAGTGGCGCGCTGGCGTGAGCCCGGCAATACTGAGGTGAAGGTGTGGCGTGGTACGGCCTCCACCACAACCTATATGGACCTCGAGAATGTCGGCGCGCTGAAGCGCCTGCGCACGGAGTATCCGGTGGTCGCGGCATCTCTCGGTAAGTCCCTGCCAAACTCCGCCGCGGCCGGAAAGGGCCAATGGGAGCCGCCTACGCCCTCGGATACGACAACGCCTGATACGAACCATCCGATCCCCATGAAGTGGGAGTTCGCGATTATTTCCGTGTTCTCGGTGCCTGCGCTCATCATTGTCTTCTTCGCGCACTTCCTGGCGCGCGTCACGCGCATGCCGCCCTCTGTGAAGGCTGTGTTCCGCGTGAGCCTGGGGCGCATGGCCGGTTGGTTCCGGAGACCGGCCTGGAAGAGGCGCTGAGACGCGACGCTAAGGACCGCGGCGGGATGGGGCGACTCCTTGCCCGCCGGTACGGTCCTTTGGCCCACAGGGCGCAGAGTGCTCTTGCGCCACCACGGATTTCTTAAGTGAGACTATAGGGGTCCGCGCGCTCTGGGCATCTCGCCGCCCGGATCGGGCAGACGTCGACGGGCCTGAGTGCGCAGCTAAGCGGCCCCTCCCGGGCGTCCAGACGCCGCGAGGCTCGGTCGTTCCAGCTCTCTTCGCTAAGGGCCGGGTAAGCGCCGAGAGGCGTCGCTCCCGGGCGCGAAACGGCGGCCGGCGTTTCTTATCGATCGTCTGTTGTAAGTATTTTCGTATATAGCATTGCGCTGATATACTGAGCGGGTGTCGCATCCCCCGCCGTCTCCGACGAATAATTCCAGCTCGATCCGTTTAGGCTCCCTATTCGCGGGGGTAGGCCTGGCCTTGGCGCTCGGTTCCTTCGAGGGCGCCTCGGTGCAGGCCATTTTTCCATACGTCGGCGGCGGCCTGTCTACAAGCGGTTATCGCGCGCTCTGGACGCTTACCTATTTCGTTGTGCATTGGTCGCTTGGGATCGCGCTCATGCCCTGGAGTGCGCGCCGCTTCGGGAGGCGTCGCCTCTTTCAGGGGGCGGTGATGCTGGCCATGAGCGGGAGCCTTTTGGGGGCGCTCACCGGGAATCTCTGGCTTATGCTGATTTCCCGCGGCATGGAAGGTCTGGGAGCGGGTCTTCTCGTCCCGCTCAGCCAAAGCCTGTTTTTGGCGTCGACGCCGCAGCGACGCCATGGCCTGGTGACGATCTTTTGGAGCAACGCCATGCTCTTGCCGTTTTTCATAGGACCGGCTGCCGGAGGATGGCTGGCGGTCACGGTGGGATTTCCCTGGATTTTTGGGCTTACGGTTCCCCTGTGGCTCATGGCTGCATGGCTTGGGGCACGCGGCATCGCGCCCGAGCCGCCCTTAGCGTCGCCCGCTCCGCCTTTTGATGGACGGGGATTCGCCTTGCTTTATGCGGGTCTCATGAGTTTGCAAGTGGTACTCGACCAGGGCGAGCAGCACGGGTGGTGGTATTCGCCCTTCATACGCGAGGCCTCGGCGGCGGCGGTGGTGTGTTTGTATCTTTTTGGCTGGTATGAGCTACGCGCGCCCCATCCCTTGCTGGACTTCCGTTATCTCGCGCGTCGTAATTACACGCTTGGCCTGCTGCTTTTGAGCCTCGGCTGGGCGCTCTTCATGGGCTGGGCCTCTCTACTTCCCCTATGGGCGGAGGAGGACCTGGGTTATAACGGCCTTTGGGGCGGTATTTTGCTGATCCCCGTGGGACTCGGTGCGCTCCCCTTGTCGATGGTCCTTGATCAGCTACGCGGTCTGTTCGGTCTGCGTCGGCTTGCGAGCCTGAGTTTCCTGCTCCTGGGGGTGGCCTACGGCACTTTGTCCGTGCATCCGGGCAGCAGCCTCTCGGATCTCTTCTGGCCGCTCGTGGTTCTGGGTCTCGGTGTCGGTATCCTGTTTGTGCCGCTCACCATGATCGTGATGTCCGAGATCGCGGTGGCGGCCGTGCCACAGGCCGCCACGACCGCCAACTTCTTGCGCGTGTTCAGCGCTAATCTCGGGGTGTCCGTGCTCGCCGTCTTTTGGTTGCGGGGCGCTGCGCAGGCCGGTAACGCCTTGACCGGAGAGTTGTCGCGCTATGGTGAGCCCACCACGCTTCCTCTCGGCACCCTTCAGGGAATTCTATCGGTCGAGGCCCACACCCTGAGTCTCGACAATCTCTTGCGGGTGTCGATGTGGTTGTGTCTCGCGGGCGCCTTGGTCGCGTGGTTTTTCCTGATCCCGCCCCGCACGCTCGCCAAGCCGTCCGCGCAGGGCTATGTGGAGGAAACGGAAAACGAGGCCCTAGGCTCTTGAGCGTAGCGGCGCGGGCGTGTTCGCGCCCCCCTCATCATGGAATATCCCCTGCCATCGGGGCTCGTGGTAGCGCGATGGTGGTCACAGCGCCGCCTTTCCTGGGGTTATAGGGAGGAGAGGCGCGCGATAGCCTGCTCCACCCACCGGAAACCGATGCGTTCCTGTTCCAGGCGCAGTTGGGGCCGGATGCGATTGTCGCGCAGTTCGTCATAGAGCTGTCGCTCGTCATGGGTGAGCCTGGGTAGGTCGCGTGCGGTCTGCTTATCCTCGCGGCCCCAGTGCGACTCATGGGCGAATAGGGTCTCGTGATCCATGAGCAGAGAGTGGGCGTGCGGACAGTAGATGCGCAGCTGATCCAGAATGGCGAAGCCGTGGGTATCGATATCGCCCCAATAGTGGATGCGCGTCTGCATGAGCCAGGGGAGGCCTTGCAGCATGGCGAATCCATAGCCCGCGCCAAAAAGGGCGATGGCCCGTGGGATCGTCGGGAGCGTGAGAAAATTCACCTCGTTTTCGGTGATGATGACGTGGCGGGCCTCGGGGTCGAGGGCGCTCAGGCTCGGCGCGTCGAGGGTGATGTCGGTGCCTATGCGGGCCAGGGGCAGGGCGTCGTCCAGGGGCCGTAGGCGTACGCGCAGCGGTTTTTCCCGAAAGCCATAGCGCGTCGCGAAGCCTGCTGCCACACTCGTGGTGGGATCGTAGGCGTCTTTCGGGAGGACGGCATCGAGAAGCGCGCCGAGCGGGCCCCGGTGTGCCTCGATAAACTTGCTGTCGATGCCCGATAGGTCCACTTGGCGCAGATAGACGTTTGGGCGGGGGTGGTCGGCGATCCAGGTCACGACCGCGAGCAGGTGTTCCCAGGCGCCCGCCAACTCGAGGGCGCGCAGCGGATGGTCGGCGAGCCAACCGAGGAGTTCAGGCCGCGCTTGCGCAGTCAGGGTGAGTAAGCGCTCAAAACAGCGCGCCTCGGTAGTTTTGTGGGCGAGCGCCAGCGCATCGTCCAGGGTGTCGATCCAGATCTCGCTTGGGAGTTCGTTCGCACCCAGGGTCCGGTGGCGCACTGCGCGGACTGTGAGACGCGTGTGTGGGAGGGCGCGCAGATCGGCGGCCCAGGCGCGTACGTCCGCGAAGCGTTCCGTCATCTCCCGTGCGGAGGGTGTCCTGCACGGCACTCTTATCGGGAATTCGGATCGGCCGGTGACAAGGGGCGACAAGAGGTCGCCATGTGTCCAGCGTCGCATCACGTGGGCGCGCACATCGTCGGGCGTAGTCCAACTCATCCCGTGATCCGCGCCTTCTCGGCGCGATATTCCTCGATCGTGAGGTTGCGTAGCTTGGAGGCGCGGCCGTCTTCGTTGTGCACGAAGCCCACGCAGGACACGAAGGGCTCGATGATGTGGATCTTCTGCAGGGGCGTGACGATCAGGAGTTGGAGGTTTAGCTCACGGAACAGCCGCAGTCCGTATTGGGCGGATTCGTCGGAGCCGCGCCCGAAGGCCTCGTCTATGACCACGAACCGGAACGAGCGCGATCGGGTGGCACCCCATTCAAGCCCGAACTGGTAGGCGAGGCTTGCTGCAAGCACTGTGTAGGCGAGCTTCTCTTTCTGGCCTCCCGATTTGCCGCCCGAGTCCGAATAGTGTTCATATTCACTTTGATCCTCGTGCCAGCGCTCGCTGGCCGCGAACACGAACCAGGCGCGCACATCGGTCACCTTGGCCGTCCACCGGCGGTCAGCCTCCGACTGGCCCTCGCGTCCGCGAAAGCGCTCTATGATGCGTTTGACCTGCAGAAACTTGCTTTCCGAGTATTGGGCGTCGTCACTACCGGTCAGAGTGCCATCAGTGCAGGCGCGCAATTCCGTTTGAAAATCCCGGATGTCGGCGTCGGTTGTGCGCTCGGCCTCGAGAACGATGAAGCGCCCGGGGTTGTAGTCGATCTTGGTGAGTGAGGCATTGACGCGATCGATGCGTTCCTTGATGAGTTCGCGCTCGCGGGCGAGCTGTGACTGAAAGTTCGTGACCTCGCGGATGGTGTTCTCATTCAAGAGATCCTTGAAGCGCGCCTCAAAGCCGGGAAGTCCATCCGCCAGGAGCTCATCCAGCATCTTCCGATATTCAAAGCCCGCCTCGATGGCGGCGTCGACCTCGGCGGTCTCGAGCTTGTATGTCTCCTTGTAAGACACCATCCCTTGCATGACGGCGTCACGTAGCGCCGCAAGCCGTCGGCCGCAGTCGCTCGCACGTTTCCCGATCGCGGAACGTAGCTCGTTTTCACGATGCTCGCAGGACTCCAGCGTGAGGGCGCCTTGCAACTCGGCGCGCACTGCGTCGATCTGGTCGAAGACGGCGGCGTGTTGCGTGAACTCGGGCTCATTCAAGACGGCCTCGACTGCCTGCCGTAGCGCCTTGGTGTCGGTCTTTTGCTGTTCGCACTTGGCGCGCAGTTCACGCTCGGTGTCAATACGGGCCTCATGGTCCTCTCGCTCGGCCGTCACTTCGCGCAGCCGCGCA
The DNA here is from genome assembly GCF_054609335.1 of Acidiferrobacter sp. Classification (NCBI taxonomy): domain Bacteria; kingdom Pseudomonadati; phylum Pseudomonadota; class Gammaproteobacteria; order Acidiferrobacterales; family Acidiferrobacteraceae; genus Acidiferrobacter; species Acidiferrobacter sp. The sequence continues at coordinate 6,606 of NZ_JBTRWP010000038.1, forward strand.
GTGAGCTGTTGTAGGGCATCCGAGGCCGATTCAAGTCTGTGTTTTTCCTCCTCGAGCACGGCGATCTCCGCGGCCGCCGCCCGCCAATCGAGCTCGCGAAAATCGCGGTATTCCTCCAGGCGTGTCAGGGCGGCGAGCCGTTCCTTCAGGGCGGTGTGGGCTGCCTGAGTCTTAGCGAGGTCTGCGGCGTGATGTGCGATCTCAGATTCGAGGGCGCGTGTGCGCGCCTTCAACGCGCTGATCTTCGCGGCATTGCTCCAGCCGAGGATGTAGTGGCTGCGATCGTCTAGGCGGTGACGGTCGTCCTTTTCGTGGCGATCGCCAGGGGTCTTGATCTGGCCTGCGCGGGTTAGCGCGCGGGTTTCGCGCTGGAATTGTTCGTAGGTGGTGCAGCAGGCGACGTCGAAGCGCTGTGCCAGCTCGCGCTCCAGCCACTCGTAAAAAGGCGAGTCCGGGCGGATCTCAAGTTTGCGCGCGAGTGAATCGGGGTGCAGCTCGATCGGGGCGTTGCGCGCGGGCTTGCGCACCCGGAAATAGACAATGCGGCCCTTGAGGTCGGTCTTGTCGACCCAGCGGGCCACATCCGTGTAGTGGCCGTCCGGCACGAGCAGGGACAGCCCGAAATTGTGGAGCAGGCGTTCCGCGGCCCCTTCCCAGGCCGATTCCTCGGCGCGCACCTGCAGGAGTTCTCCCGCGAAGGGCATGTCGTCCTCGGCCAGGGCGAGCGCCCGGCAGATTTCTGCGCGGATCAGGGCGTGGCGTGAGTCGATGTTGCTCTGTCGCGCTTCGAGGTTTCTGATCTCGGCTAGGAGTGTCTCGTGTGCGCCACGGGCCTCGCGCAAGGCCATGCTCTGTTCTGTGAGGGCATTCTGAAGGTTCGCCTCCTCGGTCCGCGCCTGCTCGGCCTTGTCGGAGAGCCGCGCGCCTTGCGCAAGAAACGCGGCCTCGTCCGTGGCGGCCGATTCGCCAATGGCTTGGCACCACTGTTCGTAGTAGCGGGCTCGGTCGGTGCGGCTCGTGCGCTCGCGCGTCTTGCGCCCGATCTCCTGGGTGAGCCGTTCGAGACGATCTCCGCCGTTTTCGGCAATATGGTGCTTGAGTTCGTCCTCGGTGGCGCGCAAGGCGTGGCGGGCCTCGGTGAGACGCACAATGGCGCGGTCGCGCCGCATCCATTCGTCTTCGAGGCGGGTGAGACGCTTGTCGAGCAGTTCCGCCTTCAGGCGCGCAAAATAGGGGCGTACCGCGTCGCGCGCGGTCTCCCATGCGGCAAGTTCCGCTTGCAGTCGCGCATGCTCGTCGAGGCGGGCCACAAGCGGGGTCAGGAGCTCGATTTGGCGCTTGGCCTTCAAGACCGCCTCGTGGGCGCGGCTTAGGTTGTCGAAGTGGTCGACCAGGGCCTGGATACGCGGAGCCACGTCGAAGGGTTCGAGCATGTGCTGGCGCACGAAATCCGTGAGGTTGCCCACGGACTTCATGGAGACCGTCTGGTGGAAGAGCTCGAGCGCCTGTTCGTTGTCGATCCCAAAGCGCCGGCGGAACCATGCCCCATAGGGCGGAAAGCTGTCGAAGATCTCGACGCCCTGGCCGCGCAGGCGTTTGCGCAGGGCGTTGATGTCCGACCCAAAGCGCGCGAATTCTGCCCCGATCGACAAGGCGTGTTCGGCGCCTGCATAGAAGCGCGCCGGCTGGCCCTGCGGATCCTTGATCCAGAAGACCTGTGCGAGCGTTACGGTCTGATCATAGGCGGCGTTATGAAAGACCCCGAGGATTACCGAATAGGTATTGTGGTCGCGCAGGGCGATGGGGCGCGCCGACTGGCTGGCCTCCCCGCGCCCCGACTTGTAGTGCCCTAGTACATAGGAGCGCAGCGACCGCTCCTTCGCTTCCGCCCCAGCCGCCTTGTTATAGGTGATGCGCTGGGACGGGACGAGCAGCGTGGTCACGGCATCGACCAGGGTCGACTTGCCGGATCCTATATCGCCGGTCAAGAGGGCGTTGCGGCCGTCGGGTGCAAGCGACCAGACGCGGGCATCGAAGGTACCCCAGTTGAAGACCTCGAGACGTTGGAGGCGGAAGCCCGACAGACTGTCGTCCGCCAGGAAGTCGAGACTCAGGCTCTCGGAGGCGCCCCCTGGGCCGATCCGTTCAGACGTCATCGGCGGGCCCCTCCTCGGGGGTGGCGATATGGTTCTTATAGGCGGCCAAGCGTTCGGCGAAGTCGGCCAGCCATTGGGCGTCAACGAAGGCCTTCAGGATGCGTCGCACCTCGTAGGCAGGGGGCCCTGGGCTCGTCGCAGGCTTCAGGCGGCGCAGAAAGCCCAGGTCGACGATACGATTTATGTGGGTCTCGATCTGATCGATGTGTCGGGCCTCGTTGGCGGCCTCGGGCAGGAAGACGCGCACGAGTTCCACGACCTCATCGCGCGTCACCACGAGCTTCACATCGCCGCCGGTCGCGTCGAACTCCGCCAGGCGTTTTCGCAAAAGCGCAAGAAGCAGGCTCACCGGGAATGACAGCGGTCGGCGCGCCACGAGCCGTGGGAGTCCGTCGTCCTCAGTGTCGCGCGAGCGCAGGAAGGCGTAACCCTCGGACTCGTCGACCACGAGATCAAGGCCCAGTACCCCGACATAATCGCGCACACGCGCCTGCAGACTCAAAAGCGTATTCCAGAGCTGCGCCTCGCTATCCTGGTAGATGACGCCCTTCAGAAGCGGGATCACGACCGCCGAGAGCCCTGCCCCCGTTTCCTGTGGTTCTTCCAGCATGTCCTATCTCACGAAAATGACGCGGGGTATCTGTGCTTGCCGCTGTCGCTCTTGTCCATCCGTGTGCACGCTACGCCATATGACGGTGTCCGTCACGTCCTCGTCTATGCACGACTTGGCATCCATGGCCGCGAGATCCAGGTAGGCGACGAGTTCGGCCAGTCCGTGTCGCAGCGGATGGAGCTCGCAGACTTCGCGAAGGGTGATTTGTGAGCGGTTCTGTAAGGCCTGGCGCACGTGGCGCGCCAGCGCCTCGCGGTCGATCACAATCTGCGCGTACAAGGCGCTGTCGTCCATATCGGCGAGACCTGCATCGATCGCTTGGTCGGTGATTGCAAGCCGCAGGGGCGGGTTGTAGAGGCGACGTTCCAGGGGCAGGTCGACCGCGGCGCCCGTCTCGTGCAAGCGCATGATGGTACCTTCGGGCGGTGTCTCGCGCAGATCCAGGGCAAGGCCCTCGATTTCGCGCAGGAGATCCATGATGCGGCGATTTTCAAGCCAAGCGCGGTCATCGAGGAAACGGCGCAGCTGCGAGGACAGTTGCGCGACCGTGCGTTGAGTATGCTCGCCGGCGGCAAGCCAGTCGTAATGGATGCGACGGGTGCGTGGATCGGGGGCCATGTCGCGGATCACGGGCAGGGCCAGGATGTGGCCCAGTAGTTGAGTCAACTCTTCTTCGCGGGCGCTCGACATGAGGAAGTCGAAGAAGGCGCGGAAGCTGCGGCCCTCGTCGGAGTCGGTGATGAGATCGCGTTCGCCGAGGATCTCCTCGAGCAACGCCCCTTTGGAGCCCTCCCAGAGCGCAATGCGTTCACGCACGCGCCGGTCGAGCTGACGGAAATTGTATTCGACCTGGCGGAAGTCCGAGAGCAGTTCGCGGGAGAGCTGCACGAATTGTTGGAAGCGGTCCTTGAGGGCGCTATCCTCGAGTAGTGGCACGTCACCTTGCGCAATGCGCGCCATCTCCGCATCGATTTCGTCGCGGCGCCTGTGCAGTTCGGCGAGCCGCACGGCCGGGTCGGTCTCGCTGCCTTCGCTCATCTGTCTTAAGAGGGTAAAGAGGGTGAGCAGGCGCGACTCAGTGCCTACGAAGGTGCGGGTCGCGAGTGTGGCAAGCCACGCGATGGCCTTCTCGGCACCGGGCGTAAGGTCGTATTGGGCCTCGTCCGACTGTGCTGCGTAGAATTTGCGCAGCCAGCCCTTGTCAGCCGAGGCCCAGTCGTCGAGATAGTCGCGCGCCGCGCGTGGAAAGGTCTCAGGCCCCAGTTGGCGGCGCAGTCCATAGAGTTCGTCTTCCAGGGCCTCGGTGAGGTCCGCCGCATCGATGGCGCGCCGATTGGGTGTCACGAAGATGCGCTCGAGGAAGCTCGCCACGAGGGGTGCGTGGTCGGAGCATAAGAGACGCCAAGCCGGATGGTTTTGGCGCAGGAGGTTCAGTGTGGCGTAGTCGATGGCCATGGGTGTGCTATTTTAGCTCGTTGGCACATTTTGCGCACAGTGTGTGGGTGCGCGCCGCCGTCCGTGTCCCTGTAGTCGGCGATTGGGCCTTTTGGGGGATCGGCCCCTTGAGTGGCGCGTAGAGGGATGCGCTCCCATACGGCGCTTTTCCCGGGCTCCGACCTTGGAGTAGCATAGCCCGGTCCGCCATGCCGGCGCTGGAATCACTGAACCCCTCGTGTTCGCTGCCCGCAACCCCGTCTTGCGCCCCCGTATCGTACTGATCGCGGCGGCCGTGAATATCCTCGTAGGCGCAGTCGCGCTCTGGGGATGGCTTGCCGCGCATCCGCTCTTGGTGCAGTGGAATCGCCATCTTGCGCCCATGCCGGCCAATGCCGCACTCGCTGAAATCCTGATCGGTGGTGGGTTGCTGCTATTACAGCGCGCTTATTACCGTTGGGCCTTTCTCGCGGCCTTTCCAGTGGTGCTCTACAGTACCCTGGCGGCGATGGGTTTTCTCTTGGGCGGCCATCTGGGCGTGAATACGCCGTTCTTTTTACCGATCCATCCCGCGACCCTCTTTCATGGCCGGGCGCCTATTTCGCCTTTGAGCGGCACCATGCTGCTGTTGGCAAGCGCGGCGATCGCCTTCGCGGCGCTCACGGGGGCCCGCGCCCCGAGCCCGGTTCCGGCCGCCCTCTTGGTTGCGCTCAGCACCGCGGGTCTCATAGGCCAGCTGAGTCCGCTCTGGCCGATATGGCGTGATTTGCATGAGGTCTCGCTTCCTGGCACGTTGGCGCTGCTCACGTTTGGGGTCGCGGTCTTGGATTACGGTTGGCTCGAGCTGCGCTCGCGACGCTTTGGTCTTGCCTTCGTGACGGCCATTATGCTGTTGACTGTGGCCATGGTGCTGGCGGCTGCCCTGAAGACGTATGAGCGGGATGAACTTACGCGCATGACTCAAGGGGTCTGGCAGGGGATCGCCGATCAGATTCGCACTCAGGAGCATCGGCCCTTGGCTGTGGCACGCCTTGCCGGGCGCTGGGAGACCTTCGGATTGCCGCCCATAGCGCACGCCCGGCGCGAGGCCGCGTTGCTCTTGCATCAGGTTCCCGGGCTGCAAGCTGTGATATTCGTCGCCCCCTCCTCACGGGTCCTTTGGCGGGTACCGGGTCCCGGTCACCCGCCTGTGGTTGGGCGCGACTTGAGGGCTAACCCCGGACGCGCGCTCGTGCTTCAACGCGCACGTAGGAGCGGGCGGCCGGCCATGACCTCGGTCATCCCTCTTTTTAAGGGCGGACATGGGTTTATCGTGGTGGCGCCGGTGCGTATCGGTGGCCGCTTCAAGGGCTATATCGGTGGCGTTTTTGATACGCGCGGCCTGCTTTCGCGGGTCATGACCAATCTTTGGCAGGGTTACCATGTGAGCGTGTCTCTGCACGGCCAGCGCTTTTTCACGCGCGGTCTGTCAGGCGCGAAGCGTTACCGTGCCACGGGCAAGGTGCGTTTCCTCGGACAGAACCTCGTAATCCGGGTGAGCCCCGGCCCACGCGTGGTGAACAAGATCGCGGTCGGTCTACCACCTATCGTGCTCACAAGCGGCTTCCTACTGGCCCTGTTTGCGGCAGCGGCGGTTTACGGGATGCAGCAGGCGCAGCGTCACGCCGATTCCCTCGATCGTTTGAACTCAGGCCTCGAGAGTTTGGTGTTAGCCCGCACCGGCGCCCTGCGCGAGGAGCGAGAACGGTGGCGAGTGACGCTCATGAGTATCGGCGATGGGGTTATCGTGACTGACAGTAGCGGTTTGGTACGGGCCTTGAATGCCGAGGCGGAACGGCTCACGGGCTATGGTGACGAGGAGGCGCGGGGCCTGCCGGTCGATACGGTCTTACCGCTGTATCGAAGCCCGCAGGGGGCGGCGATTGAGGGGCCGGTGGCACAAGCCCTGCGTACGGGTGAGGTGCAGCATCTGAAGGGGCCGGTGGTCTTGAAGGCCCGCCACGGGGGTGTCTTGCAAGTCAGCGATTCGGCAGCGCCGATTCGGGACGAGGATGGCGAGGTGACAGGTGCGGTCATGGTGTTCCGCGACATCACCCAGCACCAGGCTTTGGAAGAGCGGGCTATGAAGGCCAAGAGCCTGGAGGCGCTCGGGGTGCTCGCCGGGGGGATCGCACATGACTTTAATAACATTCTCACGGCGATTTTTGGAAATATCACGCTCGCCAAGCTCTACGCCCCGACTGACGAGGCCGTGCAGAGCGCGCTTGCCGATGCCGAGCAGGCCAGTTGGCGGGCACGCGAGCTTACCTTTCAACTGCTCACGTTCGCCAAGGGCGGGGCGCCCATCAAAAAGCCGGGGTCGATCGGCGAGACCGTACGCGATCTCGCCGGCTTCTTTCTGAAGGGATCGGCAGTTCGCTATGAGATGACGATCCCGGACGATCTCTGGCCCACGGAGTTCGACCCCGACCAGATGGGTCAGGTGATCCAGAACATCGTCTTGAATGCCAAGGAGGCGATGGGGGGCGTGGGGGTCTTGGAGGTCGTGGCACGCAACGTGACAGTCGAGGCCGCCCAAATAGCCGATCTCGCCGCGGGTGATTATGTGGAGATTGCGTTTCGCGACTGCGGTCGAGGGATAGAGCCGGAATATCTGGGGAAGATCTTTGATCCTTATTTCTCCTTGAAGTCCTCCGGCACGGGGCTCGGGCTTGCCGTCACCTATTCGGTGCTCAAGCGTCATCAGGGCCTGGTCATTGCGGATTCTATGGTGGGGAAGGGCACGACGCTCACGCTCTATCTGCCGCGCACCCAGAGCGGCGTGCCACCTGCCGCGCACGGGCGGGCGAACAAGGCCATCGCGGCCCGGGGGCGTGGCCGCCGCGTTTTGCTCATGGATGATGACCGCGACGTGCGCTCTGTGGGCGCGCAACTTTTACGAGCGCTGGGTTATGACGCGGTGGAGGTCGTAAGTGGAGAGGAGGCGCTGCGGGCGTATGAGGCGGCGCGTAGAGCGCGCCCCTTTGACGCTGTGATCCTGGATCTCACGGTGCCAGGGGGTATGGGTGGCAAGGAATGCGTGCGCAGACTGAAGGAGTACGATCCGGACGTCCGTGCCATCGTCGCTACCGGCTACTACACCGATCCCGTCGTCGCCGAGTACAAGGCCCACGGCTTTCGGGCCTCGGTCCAGAAGCCCTACCGCCTCGAGGAGCTGGCTGCCGCCCTCACGCAGGTTCTGGAGGCTTAGACGGCCCGAACGATGCTTGCGCATCGCAGCCGCACCCTTCCACACTAGCGCTGAAAGCGGTAGGGGCGATGGGTCGCGGGGAGGCTGCTTTGGGACGAGCGGGATATCGAGGCTGGGGAGGCGTTGCGGTAGCGCTGCTTGCGTTCGCGACCCTAGCCGCGGCAAGCCCTGCCCGGGGTTTTGACTACGCCACTGCCGTGCGCAAGGCGCAACACCTGGCAGCCGGTCCCTTCAAGGCCCAAGCGCGCATCCCCGGGATCGGCCGCTTCACGTACGACCAGTATCGCAGTGTTCATTTCAGGCCGGGCGCGACCCTCTGGCCGCACCGGCGTTTCCATATGCAGCTCTTTGCCCCCGGTTATAGGTTCGTGCGCGCGGTGTCAGTGTATGTGGTCTCCTCTGGGCGTGCGCGCAGGCTGCGCTTTCATCCCTCGTTCTTTCGCCACCCGAAGGGTTTGTATCCGCGGCCCTTGCCCGCGCATATCGGCTATGCCGGCTTTCGGCTCCTCTATGACGGCTACGATCCTCGCCGTTCCAAGGTAGCGACCAACGATCAAGTAATCGTATTCTTGGGTGCGAGCTATTTTCGCGCCAAGGGCTCGCATGAACAGTTCGGCCTCTCCGCGCGGGGGCTTGCCATCGACACCATAGCCCCCCATCCCGAGGAGTTCCCGCATTTCATCGCCTATTGGATCCGCCGTCCGGCGCGACAGGCCCGCGCCATCACGGTCTTCGCCTTGATGAATAGTCCGAGCGCCGCAGCGGCCTTCCGTTTTCGCATCCGGCCAGGCCGCGCAGTCCGCGTACGTGTGCGTGCGACCTTCTTTTTCAGGCGTCCCGTGCGTGAACTCGGGATCGCGCCTTTGTCAAGCATGTATATGTACGATCTGTGTGACCGCCGCCCCTGGGCCTATTTGCGTCCAGCGGTCCACGATTCCGAGGGCTTTTTGCTTGAAAGTCGGCATACCGTGCGCTGGCGGCAACTTGCCAATCCCGCGCGCGTGCACCAGTTCCTGTTTCCAGTCCGCCATTTGCGCGGCTTCGGTTTGATCCAGCGGGATCGGGATTTTTTTGATTATCAGTCGGTGTCCATGCGCTATCAGGGGCGCCCCAGCGTGTGGGTGCGGCCGCGCGGGGCGTGGGGGCCTGGGGAGGCCACCTTGGTTGAGATCCCAAGCCCCAACGAGACCAACGATAACATCGCAGCCTTTTGGCAGCCGGCGCGCAGGCCTCCGCTCGGGCAGCCCTATCGCTTGCGTTACACCTTGATCTGGAATGGCGCCGGCCCCCGGGAATCTCTGGCGCGCGTCGTGCAGACCCGCGCCAGCGCGCGCTGTCCAGGACGCCCGGTGCGATTTGCCATCGAATTTGCGGGCGCGTCGCTTGCGCGCCTTGCAAAAGCGGGCCACCTCGCGGCGCAGGTGCGTGCCCAAGGGCCCCACGCCCCCCTCGTTGACATCGCCTTGCGCGCGCTTGCCTCCGGGCGCGTGCAGTTGAGTTTCACGGTTGGCGCAAAGCGCCCCAAGGCCTTGCGGATTCAGGCGGAACTTGTCGATCGAGGCCGGCCTGTGAGCGAGATCTGGGACTATGTGGTGGCGCGCGAGGAACCTCCGATCCACGTGATGCGACGCCTACGGGGTGCGTCATGAGCGCACCACCCCCCATAGGCCCCTGGGGGACGGCGCTCATGGCCCTGGCGGCGGGGTTTGGGCCGGCGGCGGTCGGGTGCGCAATGGCGGCTGTGGCGTCCCAGGCCCTGGCTTTCGATCGCATCGTAGTAATGAAAGACACAGCCCCGCGCCCGTCGCCGTGGGCCGCGCGGGGCGTGTTGCTGGCGCGCCTATCGCCCACGCCAGCCCGGGAGATCTGGTGCCTGCAGGGGGGCTCGCGACCCCTGCGCGTGGCGGTCGCTTCGGTGGGTCATGAGATCTATGATCGATGCCAGGCGCTGCGCGTGACGGGGCACGGCGCGGATGGACGTCCGGTCACGTTTTTTTCAATGGCAGGTGGTTCGTTCTGGGCCCGTCCGGCGGGGGGCTCGCGAGGGGTGGCGATGCGGGCCTTGGGGCGGTACGGTGTATTCCGCAAGGTGACACTCGTCGCCGACGCTCGAGGGCTTGTCGTGTCGGCGCAAGCCTGGGCGGAGGCGGCGCGCGCCCGCTATCGTATCTACGTCAAGGGGACCCGCGTGGTGCGCATGGAGGTGACGGAGCGCGTGCGCTACCAGAACGTCGCGACCGGCGTTCGCGATCGGCCGGCGCTTGCTGCCTTCTACGATTATGGGGTGGCCAATCACATGCCAGCCGCGGCCGTCGATCTCGCGCGCCACGATGCCGATGGGCTCTGGCTCGACCAGGCCGGGTCGATTTCGTGGCTGCCCTTGCGCAACCCGCCCAAGCCTTGGTCGCGCGCCTTCGGCGCCTCCGTACGCGGCGTTGGCCTCGTGCAACGCAATCGCGCCTTGCGCTACTTCGGTGTGCACGTGGCGCGTGAACAGGATGCCCCTGATGTGTTTGTGCGTTGGACGGGGCGTGGGGGGGCGGTTGTCTTGCGCGAACGGCCGAGCGCGGGTGGCGGGGGGCCGAATATCGGCGTGATCTTCGCGCCAGGCGGGGTACGCGCCACCGGCCACGGATGGACTGGGCGCTATCGGCTCGTGTGGGAGCCCGCCCCCACCCACCCCGAGCGCGTGGCGGTGGTGGTCTCGAGCCTCATCGGCGGGAACGCCGACACCGGGGCGCGCAAATATGTTATCGATTACGCCGGAGGCCCTCTCGAGGGACGATACCCGATCGGCGCCGTCGCAGGGGGCGTACGCGTGCGGCCCGACACCTTCGTCACCCAGGACACCGTCGGATTCAATCCCTATACCGGCGGCTATCGCCAAGTGGTGCAGGTCATGCCTGTGCCAGGCCGCACGGTGCAGGTGCGCGCCTGGCTCAACCTGCGCGGCCAGGTCGTCTCGGAGATCTGGCGCTATGCGCTCTTCGCGCCGCGTGTGGCCCACTAAGGGTGGCACTGTTGCTTGTCTCAGCCTCCCCGGGCGCTTATCGTGGTCATCGATGACCAATCGAAAGGAGTGAGGGGCAGGTGCGGGACGCTATCGAAATGAACGCTTTGGGGCAGGCCGTGGGAGTGTCGCTCGGTGATTGGCAGGCCCCGCCGCGACCGGACGAGCGGGTGCTCGAGGGTCGCTATTGTATCGTCGAGCGCTTGCAAGCGACACGTCACGCGCGGCCGCTCTACGACGCCAACAGCCAAGACCGCGAGGGCCGCATGTGGACCTATCTTCCGCATGGGCCATTCGCCGATTTCGCGGATTACCAGATCTGGGTCGAGCGTGCGGAAGCAAGCACCGATCCGTGGTTCTACGCGATCGTCGACAAAGAGCGGGGGCACGCCACGGGCATCGCATCCTATCTGCGTGTTACGCCCGAGGCGGGTTCGATCGAGGTGGGCGCTTTGGTGTTCTCGCCCCTTTTGCAGCGCCGCGCGGCGGCCACCGAGGCTATGGCGCTCATGATGGGACACGCCTTTGCGCTCGGATATCGGCGATATGAGTGGAAGTGTGATGCCTTGAATCGAGCCTCTCGCGCGGCGGCAGAACGTCTGGGCTTCCATTATGAAGGGACGTTCCGCAAGGCCGTGGTCGTGAAGGGGCGCAACCGCGATACCGCATGGTTCTCAGTGACCGACGATGAGTGGCCGGCACTTCGGGGGATATTCACGCGTTGGCTCGACGCGGCGAACTTCGACGCCGAGGGGCGCCAGCGCGTGGCCCTTTCGGATCTTACGCGCGCCTGGCGCGCAGCTTTATAGGGAGGTCCTGAAGCTGGAGGCGCAGCGCGTGGGGCCACGGCTCAGCTTGTGGCCCCTCTTCTCGCGGTTCACACTGGCGTTTTCCCGGAAAAAGGCGGGGGGCTCATGGAGGGGGAGGAAGAGGCATGGTGTCAGCGCGCATGGGAGGTGCTGGCGGGCGCGGCCACTGATGCGCTGATCGCCTGGACGCAAGACGGCAAGGTGCTCGCCTGGAACGAAGGAGCTACCTGTCTCTACGGTTACGAAGCCCGTGAGGTCATGGGACGCGACATGCGCGCCGAGTTCGGGATTCGCGATAGCGACGTATGGCCACCGGCCTCTCTTCAGGGACCGATCGCGCTCGAGCTTGATCGCCGCCAGAAGGATGGGACGCCGCTTGTGGTGTTGGCGGAACTGCGGCCGATAAAGGGCGAGCAGGGCACGGCTATAGGGGTGGCCGAGATTGGGCGCCCTGCCTCACGCACGCTCGGTATGGCGCGAGTGGAGCAACAGGCCGTACGTCAGCATCTGGCGGCGATCGTCGAATCGTCCGAGGATGCGATCGTGAGCAAGTCTCTGAAGGGTATCATCCAATCCTGGAACCACGGCGCCGAGCAGATCTTCGGTTATAGCGCCCAAGAGGCCATTGGCCGTCCCGTGACCATGTTGATACCGCCGGATCGTCAAGACGAGGAGGGGCGCATCCTTGCGGCGATCCGCGCCGGGGAGCGGGTGCGGCATTACGAGACCGTACGCCTACGCAAAGACGGCCAGCTGATCCAGGTCGCGCTTTCGATCTCGCCTGTGTATGACAATCAGGGCCGTGTCGTCGCGGCGGCGAAGATTGCGCGCGATATGACCACCTATCGCGCCGCCGAGCAGGCGCTCGCCGATAGCGAGAATCGGCTGCGGGCGATAGTTGAGTCGGTGCCCGTGGTGCTATTTGCCTTCGATGCCGACGGCGTGCTGACACTCCTTAAGGGGCGCGCGGTCGAGGCCTTGGGCCTGAAGCGCGAAGGGCTGCTCGGGCGCTCGTTTCGGGATCTCGAGACGGGGCCTGCCGCGGGGCTTTCCGCGCAGCTTGAGCGGGCGCTCGCCGGGGAGCGCTCCACGGCAACCCTTGGCGTTGCCGGACGGATTCTCGAGATCCGGTGGTTGCCGGTGGTGGGGCCGGGGGGCACGATCCAGGGTGTCGAGGGTATAGCGATCGATATGACCGAGCCGCGACGCGCCCAGGAAGAGGCCCTGCGCCGGAGTAAATGGGAGTCGTTCAGCGCACTCGCGGGCGGTATAGCCCACGACTTCAATAACGTGCTGGCGGCGATCGTGGGCAATCTCGCGCTTGCCCGTATGAAGCTTCCGACCGACTCGGAAGCGGCATCTTTCATCGGGGAGTCCGAGAATGCGGCGATGCGCGCGCGGGGTCTCACCCGGCAGCTCCTGAGCTTCGCCAAGGGCGACCGGCCGGCGCGGCATCCGGTCGATCTCGCATCGCTCATTGAATCCACCGCGCGTTTCGCGCTCGGCGGATCGAATGTCCGTGCCCATGTCCTAGTGGCGCAGGATCTCTGGAAGGTCTTGGGGGATGAGGGTCAGCTAAGTCAGGTCATCAATAATCTGGTCATCAACGCCCAACAGGCGATGCCCGCGGGGGGGGCCGTGGAATTACTGGCACGTAATGTCTCCTTGCACGGTCATGAGACCGCCCTTCCGGCCGGCGACTATGTGCGTATAGACTGCGTGGACAGTGGGATGGGCATTAACGAGAAAGATGTGACGCACGTCTTTGATCCGTTCTTTACGACCAAATCGCGCGGCAGCGGCCTTGGGCTCACTACGAGCGCGCGCATCGTCCAGGACCATGGCGGGCACATCGAGATAGCCTCACGCCCAGGGGAAGGGGCGCGCGTGCGCTTTTATGTCCCGCGTCTGGTCAAGGAAGGACGCGCTCAGGAGGCCCTTCGGTCCGCGCGGCCGTCGAAGGGGCGCATCCTGTTTATGGACGACGAGGAGCCGATCCGCAAGGTCGCCCAGGCCATGCTCACGCACCTCGGATATCATGTGTGCACGGTCGCCGAGGGTTCCGCGGCGGTGCGTGAATATCAGAAGAACCGCTACGATATCGTCATCCTCGATTTGACGGTGCGCGATGGCTTGGGCGGGCTTGGGACCCTCGAGCGTCTGCGTGGCATCGATCCGGGGGTGGTGGCCATCGTCTCGAGCGGCTATTCTAGCGACCCCGTGATGGCCGACCATGAACGCTACGGTTTCGTGGCGAAGGTCCCCAAGCCCTATACGCCCGAGGCCTTGGACGCGGCTATTGCGCCCCTGCTCGCATTCAGGCGGCCGGCGAGCGCGGGGATTTGAAGGGGGGGTCCCAGAAGGAGGGGAGCGGATGAAAAAGCCTGGCAGGCGTCCGGGAGACGGTATCGACGGCGGAAGGCTCGATGCCATCGTGGCGCGCGCCCACAAGGAGGCGGACACGCGCATGCGCGGGTATCGCGAGCAGTCGTTGCGTCTGCATCCGCACGTCTGCGCACGCTGCGGCCGCGCCTTCGATCGCAGCAACCTCCATGAGCTGACCGTGCACCACAAGGACCATAACCACGACAACAACGCGCCCGACGGCAGCAATTGGGAGAATCTCTGCCTCTACTGCCATGATTGGGAACACCAGAAATATTCGTACGCGGTGACGGGGGCTTACGCGGATTTCGGGCTTACGACCCGGCCTGCTGCCCAGGCGGAGGTCAAGCACAACCCGTTTGCCGGATTGAAAGACGCGCTTACCAAGAAGGGTGGCGGCGAATAGAAAGCCTTGAGATCTCACTGAATACGCGGGGGATGGCCGCGAGGCGCGTTCGGGGCCGGGGTTCCTTGCGGCGCACATCTTGAGACAAAAAAAGACCGACGACCCCTTTCGGGGCCGCCGGTCGTTTATTGCCTAACCGAAGTCTTGGGACTTAGGCCGGCGAGACCTGGGTGGCCTGAAGGCCCTTGGGTCCTTTCTCGACCTGGTAGGTCACGGCTTGGCCTTCGGCCAGGGTCTTGAAGCCCGAGCCTGTGATGGCCGAGAAGTGCACGAATACATCCGCGCTTCCGTCTGAGGGAGAAATAAAGCCAAAGCCCTTCGCTTCATTGAACCACTTCACTGTTCCTGTTGCCATTCTGGTAGTGCCTCGATGTGTATGAGATCTGATCCCCGTTATCCGGGTATAATTGCAGGATCGAAGGAGATATACGGGAAATTGCCGAGTGGAACTTCGTGTAACGTCCTAAAGAGCAGCTGCAATAGGGATACGCTACGCTAGTTCGGCGGCGTACGCAACTAGGGTGTTGGAGGGGACGGACTTTGGTCCGAGACCCCCCGGTAGGCGGGCTTGGCACAATCCAGGCAAGGTTCGGTTCGGTGGAACTTCTCGGGAGTCTTATGGACTTACTCAATACAGGGCAGGCAGCGTGGGCTATGTTGGTTTGTCGTAAGATGTACAACGCCTTGGAGGCGGTTTCAGGCAGGGGGAGTGCGTGGTAGTCGACGAGCGGACGCAGAGGCGGGTGCGTGTCATGCCGCTGGATGTGGCGGAGCCCGCGGAGATTCGAGAGCGATTGCGCGCCTACCTTGCTGCTCTCGGGGTCGATGAAGGCCTTTCCGAACACTACATAAAGGAGGCGTGTGAGGGCGCAAGCCTTGCCGGGGCCGCTTTCGCGCGCCTGCGCGACTTGCTGGTCGCAGATCTCGCCAAGAGCGCGCCCGGAGTAAGCGACGACGTGGAATCCGCGGCCCTTGCCCGGCTCGCCCTCTGGCTGTCGGCGGATGCAGCCACCCTTGCGACCTTGCCCCTTACGCCTCCGCTCACGCGCCAGTCTATGGCGTCCGAGCGGACGCGCCCATGACCCGGGAGACGTCACGAGGCCCGGCGTCGCGCTACGGGGGTGTGTGGCGCGGCTTGCTTTTGACTGTGTTGGTCTTGGCCCCCGCCGTCGTGGCAAGCCAGTTCATGCTCGCCGTGCTTCCGCATCCCGGTTACGGTGCTCTGAACGACGCGCTTGCGGCCGTGTTCGGGGTGTTGTTCGGGTGGATTTCCATAGGTCTCTGGATCTCTTTGGCAGGCGCGCTTTCCTTGCTGTTTCGCACGCGCTCGCGGCTGCAGGCGCCGGCTGCCACAAGCCGCGAGGCGCGGGTGGCACTCGTGGTCCCGGTGTTTCGTGAGGACCCGCACCCGGTTTGCGCGCGCCTCGAAAGCATGTATCGGTCGTTGGAGGCGGCCGGGCGCCTCGCACAGTTCGACTTCTTTCTTTTGAGCGACAGCAATGACGCGGACGCCTGGGTCGAAGAAGAGGTCGCGTGGGCCGGCCTGCGGGCGCGGCTTGGTGGCGCTGCCCGGATTTTTTATCGCCGCCGACGTATCAACATCAAACGCAAGAGTGGCAATATCGCCGATTTTTGTCGGCGGTGGGGCCTTCAGTACCGCTATATGGTCGTGCTCGACGCTGACAGCCTCATGACCGGGGAGGTTCTGGGCCGACTGGTGGATCTCATGGAGCACAATCCTTCGGTCGGCCTGATCCAGACGTTGCCGGCGGCCGTACACCAGAACACCTTGTTCGGCCGCGTTCAGCAGTTCGCGAGCCGCCTGTATGGGCCGTTATTCGCCGCCGGCCTGAATTTTTGGCACATGGGCGAGGGTCATTATTGGGGGCATAACGCCATCATCCGGGTCGCCCCCTTTGTGCGTTATTGTGCGCTGCCACGATTGCCCGGTAACGGGGCCTTTGGCGGCGAGATCATGAGCCATGATTTCGTGGAGGCGGCCCTCTTGCGGCGGGCGGGCTGGGAGGTATGGCTGGAGCCGAGTCTTGAGGGCAGCTATGAGGAGACCCCGCCCACCTTGCTCGATGAGCTAAAGCGTGATCGACGCTGGGCACAGGGCAATATCCAGCACATGCGCTTGATCTTCACCCGCGGCTTCGTGCCGCTGCACCGCGCGGTCTTCGTGAATGGCATCATGTCGTACGGATCTTCGTTGTTGTGGCTCACGTTTCTCCTGCTGTCGACCGCCGAGGTGGTGCTGCATGTCCTCGTGCCGCCCAGTTATTTCCCGGCCACGCGGGTGCTTTTTCCTGTGTGGCCGGTCTGGCACCCGCAGTGGGCGGCTATGCTCTTGTGGTTCACGCTTGCAATCCTGTTCGTGCCCAAGTTTTTATCGATCGGACTGGCCCTCCTCGGTAGGCGCGTGCGTGATTTCGGGGGCTTTGCGCGCCTGCTTGCGGGCGTTGTGTCGGAGAGTGTCCTCTCATCGCTGCTCGCGCCGGTGCGTATGTTATTCCATACGGTGTTCGTGGTGTCGGTCCTGCTCGGGCGCAAGACCCAATGGGGGCCCCAGGCACGTGGCGATGCGACCACACGTTGGCGGGAGGCCTTGCGCTATCACGGGCCCGGCACGATGCTGGCCATAGCTTGGGGCGCGTTGGTCTACGCATTGAGCCCGAATTATTTTTGGTGGCTCCTGCCAGTCATGGGCGCATGGGTTCTCGCCATACCCCTTTCGGTGTGGTTGAGCCGGGTGGGTCCTGGGCGCGCCGCGCGCGCGGCGGGTCTTTTCGTGACACCCGAGGAGAGCCATCCGCCGCCTTTGCTGCGTCTCTATCAGGAGGCCCTGGCGGCGCCGGGTTTGCCGCGCTGCACGCGCGCGCGCGGTTTTGTGGCGGCCGTCGTCGATCCGGGCGTGAACGCTCTGCACTGTGCGCTTCTACCGCTTCCGGCGGCGTCCCACGAGGGCACGGCGCTCAGTCGCCAGCGATTGATCCTGACGGCCATAAAGGACGGGCCGGGGGCACTCACGCCCACCGAGCGGCTGCAGATTTTGAGCGACCGCGACAGCGTAGCAGGCCTGCATTGGCGTGTGTGGGCCTTGCGCGCGCCCCGTGCGCGGTATTGGTTGGAGGCGCAGCTGACGCGGAGCGATAAACCGTTGCCGCCGCCGTGTGCGGAGGTCCGGCGTTAGTTTGCTGGGACACGACAAGAGAGAAGGGGGGATAGTGAGGAAAGAGAGTTTCTGGCCGGCGGCTGTCATCGGCGCGGCCTTAGGGGCCGCTTTGAGCGGCTGCGCGACAACGGGATCCGTGCGGGTAGTCGGCGCCGAGGCGCAGCAGGCCAAGCTTACGAGCCACGAGGCTCTGGCGGCCGTGAAGGCTTTGAGCGCCAAGCGCCAGGCCGCAGATCAAAAGTTCGAGGCCACGATCGCACAGATCAAGGATGAGGAGCGCGTGCTCGAGCAGAGCGTCTTGCGCTTGCGCGTGGAAGAGCATCGGCAGACGCGTGCCTCGGCCCTGCGTCGCAAGGCCGAGCCGGCGGCGCCCGGGGTCTCCAAGGCCGAGGCGGACGCCTTTTTCGGTCAGGTCGTAGCGCGCGCCCACGCCCTTGCGGCGGCCGCCTACCAAGCACCCAAACAGGCCCCCAAGGTCTTTCAGAAGCTCGATTTCTCGGACTACAGCAAGATCTCGTATGCCGGGCGCATACCGGGATGGCCGGCCGGCACCCCCTTTCATCTCCAGCTGTATCCGGCGGGCTATCTCTTTACGTGGCCCGAGCACATTCGCATCATCTCCGGTGGTCATCATCTGACGCCACAGTTGCCCATTACCGTGGCCGGCGATCCGCCGCTCGCGGCGCGTCTGCCAAAATCGGTCGCCCCGGCCGGGTTCAGCGCGTACACCGGTTTTGGCAAGGGGCCGCCGGTCTATGAGTTCTTGTCGTTTCTCGGCGCGAGTTATTTTCGTGCCGTGGGTGCAGGCCAATCCTGGGGCCTGTCGGCGCGTGGGGTGGCGGTCAATACGGCGCTTCCGCATCGCGCCGAGGAATTCCCGTATTTCCGGTCGTTCTGGGTGTTCGCGTCGCATCCTCATGCTCGCCGCATGGCGTTTTGTGCGCTGCTCGACAGTCCGAGCCTGACGGGCGCCTATCGCTTTGTGGTGCAGCCCGGAACCGATACGATCATCGACGTGAAGGCGGTCTTGTTCGAGCGCAAGCACGTGCGGCGCTTGGGCGTCGCCCCTCTCACGAGCATGTTCCTGCAGGGGCGTTTCAGCCGCCATCGTTTCGATCCCCTGGTGCGCGCTGCCCACGACTCGGATGGGCTTGCGATATCGCTGCCCGGCAATGGCAGACTCTGGTGGCCGCTGCGCGACCCCAAGCGCATTGCCATCTACCGTTTCCCGGGCGTGAATCCCACGGGTTTCGGGC
>NZ_JBTRWP010000039.1:0-24786 GCF_054609335.1 Acidiferrobacter sp.
GTACCCGAAATACCACCGGATGCGTGACGCCGTGCAAAGTGAGGCGGCCGTAAAGCAGGCCCGCATGCGCCCCCTGGGGGCGGTAACTTGTGCTCTGGAAACGGATGGTCGGGAATTCGCGCGCATTAAAGAAGTCCGGACCCTGCAGATCGTGATCACGCATGGCGAAGTTGGTGTCTATGCTCGATGTGGCAATGCGGATATTGACCCGGTCACGCGCGGGCTGGGCCGTATTGAAGGTATAGGAACCGGACATCTTGTCGAAGCGTCCGACGACCACCGCGACACCGGCGTGTCCGATGGTAAACCACGCCAAGGAATGGGCGGGGTCAATGCGGTAGGTCCCGTTGGGGCTGCCTGTCAGGCGATGGTAAGGGGCAGCCTGTGCGAGCGGCACAAGCGCGCCGGAGGCGGCGCATGAGATAAACGCCAAGCGGAAGAGACGAGCCATGCGATTCGACGCCATACGATATCTCCTAGTGTGAGAGGCGCACCTAAGGCGCGGGCCTACTGCACGACCCCCCTGGGTCACACAGCCGCGCGATGCCGATGCGAGCGCGACAAAATTCCGTAGTTATATAGTCGCTATACGGACTATATAGCCCCACGGCAGCGGTGTCAACGTCCCTATGGACCGCGCGTTAGCGCTCGAGGAAGCGCTCGCGGAGGCGACGCAGTTGGGAGCAGGTTCGCTCCAGTTCCGCCGTCTCCATGGGAAGAAAGGCACGCTTTAGGTATTCGATATGCTGCGGGAAGACCTGCGCGAAGAGCGCCTCGCCCGCGGGGGTCAAAACCGCGTGAAAGCTGCGCCGATCGGCCGCTGGGACGCGCCGGAATAACAGCCCCTTGGCCTCCAGGCGATCGATGATTCCGGTCAGGGTGCCTTTGGTAATCAGAGTCTTGCGCGCGATCTCACTCAAGGACAGGCCGCTGGTGTTGCCAAGGGTCGCGATGACGTCGAACTGCGCCGGGGTGAGCCCCATGGTGCGGACATGCGTGGCGGAATAGGTCGAGAAGGCATGGTAGGCCTCCGCCAGCTCGCGCAAGACAGCAAGAAAGGGCTCGCGGGCCGACGCCGACTGGGCACCGACAAACGCGGTCGGCGCACTCGCTTCTTCCGCAACCTTCTTCGACATGCCCAGGCCCCCGATATTTCCGATAGAGATAGTCGCAGCCTGGATTATTGCAGAAGCCGCGGCACAAGGCGACGGGGCCTCTTCCAACATGAGCCTGGGGGAGGGCCTTTGTGGGGATGCGCGGGGCCCTTGGGTCTCGTAGTCTTGCCGGATATCCAGCGCTTCGACAATTCCCCCGGTCGAGCGTCGGGTCTCGTTGTCTCTGCGATTCACTTCCGGCGGGGGCCCCACAAGGAGAAGCCTTATGTCGCGATCAAGCGGCCCTTTATTTTCGAAACGCACACTGCTCGGCATCGCGCTCGCGAGCGCCCTCCCCATCGTAGCCTTTGCTCAGACGAGCAATACCCCCTCCTCGTCCGCGCAGACGGGAAGCTCGCATTCCATGATGGGGAATGGGTCTATGGGCACGCCGAACAACACGAGCGCGACCCCCATGAAGGGGAAACCCGCAGGGAGCGCGCGGGTCAAATCGATTCAGGCGGCCTTGAATCGCAAGGAGCATGCGCACCTGGCGGTCGACGGCCTGATGGGCAAGCAGACCCGGACGGCGCTTGAGAAATTCCAGAAGGCGCATGGCATCAAGCCGAGTGGGCGCCCCACCAAGGCCACCCAGAAGGCCCTTGGCATGTAGCCATAAAGCCCGCCCAGGCAAGGGGCCCCACGATCACGCGGATAGCATACCGTGGGCGCCCCCGAGCTTTCCTTGAGTTCCCCGCTCCCGTTTCACTCAACCGGCAATCACACCGATAGCGCCTCGCAAGACGGCTGCACGCAGCGTCCTGTAGTAAACCCAACCAGGAGAAAACCTTATGGCCCGTTCTTTTTATCCACTCTTACAGAAGCGAATTTTGTTAAGCATCGCGTTTGCCTGCGCGCTACCGGTCGCCGCTTTCGCGCATAGCGCGGCACCCAGAACCGCGTCCGCGACGAGCGCTATCAACGGCCCCATGGGCGAACACCAAACGCCGGGCAAAGGTCCCATGACGGGCGCCGCCGAGCCCGGCGGGAATCCCAGGATCAAATCCGTACAAGCGAGCTTGAATCGCGCGGAGCACGCGCATCTTGCGGTCGACGGAAGGATGGATCGAGCAACGCGGGTCGCCATCAAGCGATTTCAGAAGGCGCACGGTATGAAGCCGACCGGTCGCGTCAACCAGGCCACCAAGAAGGCCCTCGGCCTATAGGTCAGCCCGCCAACATCCCTCGAGGCTTCGACCCGCGCAAACCACACCCCCCACCCATGACCTTTGGGTGGGGGGTTTTGGGTCCGCCGATCGAAGCCCTTTTACCTGACCATGCGGCGTTTACGTGCGGACGGGATGCTCCTCGTCGCCACCCGTCCCGTTTTGACTCAGGCGGTCATGGCTGTGATCCTTACCGAGCAGCATATACATCGCCGGTACGACGAATAAGGAAAACAGGGAACCCAGGCTCAGCCCCGTAAAGATGACGAGGCCCAAGGCAAACCGGGCGGCGGCCCCGGGGCCGGTCGCGAGCAACAGCGGCACCACGCCTATGACCATGGCCGCCGTGGTCATCAAGATCGGCCGCAGACGAATGGACGAGGCCTTCTCCACAGCCGCGCGCTTGCTCAGGCCATCGCGTCGCTGCGCCTCGTTCGCGAATTGAACGATCAGGATCCCCTGCTTTGTGATGAGACCGATCAATGTGATGAGACCGACCTCCGTGTAGATATTGATCGTCCCAAGACCCAAGCTCAGAAAGATCAAGGCGCCGCTGATCGACATGGGCACCGTGACCATGACGATGAGCGGGTCGCGGAAGCTCTCGAACTGCGCGGCGAGCAACAGGTAGATGAGCAGGATCGCAAGGAAGAATGTCACGAGCAGGCCATTGCGTGTGTGCATGAACTGACGCGACTCACTTGCGTAATTGACCGTAAAGCCCGTCGGGAAGATCTTTTGGGCCTGCACCCGCAGATAGGACAAGGCCTGCCCCATCGTGACCCCGGGCATAGGAACCGCCTGGATAGTGGCCGAATTCAGCTGGTCGAACTGCGGGAGGAACTGGGGCTGCACGTCCGTCGTCATAGACACGATGGTCGACAAGGGGACCATATGTCCCCCGGCTTGCAGATAGAAGCTCTTCAAGAGGTCAGCGTCAGCCCGGAACCGGTCCGAAACCTGCGGTATCACCTCGTAGCTGCGACCCTTCAAATCGAAACGATTGATGTAATTGCCACTCAAAAGCGGCTGCAGATTGGCGGCGATAGTCTGCATATTGAGACCGAGGGCAGCCGCCATACTCCTGTGGATATGCAGTACGATCTGCGGGTCGTCGTAGCGAAGATCCTTGGCGACATAGGCGAAGAGCCCACTGCGCTGGGCGATGCCGATGAGATGATCGGCGACCGCATCAATCTTCTTGTAGCCGGCGTTCCCTTGAATGACAAACTGCACGGGCGGGCCACCTGCTGAGCCCGGGAGCGAGGGTCTCTGGAAAACAGCGAGCTGCAGGCCCGCGATATGGGAGACCTTCTGCTGCACCAGGGGCTGAAGCTTCATGGTACTGATCGACCGCTTGTTCCAGGGCACGAGATGCATGCCAGCCATCATCTGGTTGGTGCCGGCACCCGCGGGCGAGAATCCGGTGATCATGAAGCTCTTGTCGTAGACCTTAAAGCTCTGGAAGTCGTGGATAACCTGCATTCCGTACGTGCGCAGATAGCGGGGGGTCGCGGTGGGCGGCGCGACCCCGGCGACGAAGATGATGCCCTGATCCTCCTGGGGCGCGAGCTCCTGCTTGGTCGACGCAAAGAGGAAATAGACGCTGGCAAGCATCACCGCCGCGAACAGGAGTGTCGCCGGCCGATAATCGAGGCTACCGCTCAGGACCCGGTCATAGCGCTTGCGCAAGGCCTCGAAGCGCTCGTCGATGAATCGCGCGACACCATGCGGCGGGTTTTTGGTCAGGACCCGGGCGCTCAGCGTGGGCGAGAGCGTAAGTGCCACCACCATGGAAACCAGTACTGTCGCAATCAGCGTGAAGGCAAATTCCGAGAACAGGCTCCCGGTAAGCCCCCCCATGAAGCCGATGGGCGCAAAAACCGCCACGAGAGTGGTCGACATGACGACGATGGGCGCCAGGAGCTCGCGCCCCGAAAGCAAGGCAGCGTCGATCGGGCTCTTTCCTTCCTCGATGTGGCGATGGATGTTCTCAACCACCACAATGGCGTCGTCGACGACCAAGCCTATGGCCAGGACGATGGCAAGCAGGGTCAAGAGGTTGATCGTGAAGTGCATCATCCACATGAGCAGCCCGCCACCTATGATGGAAAGCGGGATGGCGATCGCCGGGATCAAGGCCGCGCGCAGCGAGCCCAGGAAGAGCAGGATGACCACTATGACCACGACCAGCGTAATACCGATGGTCGCCAAAATCTCATGGAGTGCGGCGGTTATATAGGTGCTCGCATCGTAGGGCACCCGAGCGTGCAACGCCGGCGGGAATTGCGCCTTCAGGCGCGCAAGCTCCTGGCGCACCCCGCGCGCGACTGTCAGCGAATTGGCCTGCGGCGTGGGCTGGATGCCGATATAGGCGGCCGTCGTGCCGTTGAAGAAGGCCTGGGTCGTATAGGACTCGGCGCCGAGCACCACACGGGCCACATCTTTCAGCCGCACCAAGGTCGGTCCGTTCTTGGCGATGATGAGGTTGCGGAAGCCACGCACACTCGAGAGGTTGGTGGTCGCGCGTATGACCACACCCCGTGTGGCGCTACGCGTGCGGCCGACCGCCGATATGTAGTCATTGGCGGCGAGCGCCGCCGCGACCTGGGCGGGCTCGACATGGAACGCCGCCATCTTTATCGGGTTTAGCCAGACACGCATGGCGAAGGTGTTGCCGGCGCCGGTGCCGGCTGGCACGATCTGGGCCTGACTCACGCCGGGCACCGAGACGAGGCTCGGCTGCACCACGCGCAGCAGGTAGTCCGTGATCTGCTGCTGGCTCATGTGGTGGCTGTAAAAGGCGATGTACATGAGGTCGGTCGAGTCGCCGACCGTCACGTTGATGACCGGGAGCTGACTGCCGGCCGGGAGTTTGTTCACCACCTGCTGAATCTTCGACTGAATGTTTGCCACCGCGGCGTTGGGGCTGTAATTCAGTGTCATGTAGATGGTGATGGTCGACACACCTTCGGCGCTGTTCGACGTCATGTAGTCGATGCCGGGGGAGGTCGCTATGACGCGCTCAAGCGGCGTCGTCAGGAAGCCCTGCACGGTCTCCGGGCTTGCGCCTGGATAGGCAGTGCTGACGACCACCGTGGTATTGGTCATCTTCGGGTACTGGCGCACGGTCATGCCGAGATAGGCGCGCACGCCGAGCAGGAATATGACGAGGCTCAACGCCGTGGCGAGAACCGGACGCCGGATGAAAAAATCGGTGAAGGTCATGCCACCACCCTAGGGCTGTACCGCGTTATTGATCGCAACAGGCATCCCGCTGCGAAGCTTGACCTGTCCGGCCGTCACCACGGTCTGTCCGGCCTTAAGTCCGTGGGTGACCGCTACCAGCCCATGGCGTTCGCGACCTACGGCCACGACCGTTTGCCGGGCGATGAGGTGCGGATGCCCTTTGACCGTACCATGAGCGACGACGTAGACGGTGTCACCATAAGTGTTATAGGCGAGAGCCGCGACCGGGATGACAAGGACGCGGCGGGCATGCGACCCGATGAGACCGACCCGCCCGAACATGCCTGGGCGCAGCTCCGACTTCGGATTGGGCACGATGGCCTGCACGAGGACGTTGCGCGTAGCCGGATTCACGGTGGCGTCTATAGCGTGCACCCGACCCGCGAATTGCCGATGCGGGAAGGCGTCGACGCGGACATCGATCATCTGGCCGACCCGCACGCGTGGCATGTCGACCTGCGGGAGGGTGAAGTCGACATAGAGCGAGCCATACGACTGAAGGTCGACGATCGGTGCCCCGGGGGCCAGGTACTGGCCGAGATTGACTTGGCGGATGCCTAAGACACCGCTGAAGGGCGCGCGCAAGGCGAGTTCATGGATCGCCGCGAGATCGCCCGCGACATTGGCCTGCGAGCCGTGGTAACTCGCGACGGCGCTATCCAGCTGCGCACGGCTCGCGGCCTTCTCCTTAAAAAGGAGGCGGGTACGGCGGAGGTTCGCGAAGGCAAGCCGGGTCTGCGCCCGATCATAGGCGAGCTTGGCGCGCTGCGGTTCATCGTTGACTTGAACGAGCAAGGCCCCAGCGCGCACGAGGGCGCCGGAATGGAAGTCGATCGCGGTGACGACACCGGGAAGTTGGGCGGTCAGCGTCACGCCCTGCGTGGCCGTGAGACTGCCGACACTGCGGATGTGGTTGCGCCACTTGGCTTGTTTCACGCGCGTAGTCGATACCGTCACGACGGGCATGCCGCGCGCCATCATGAACTCATGGATCTTGTGATTGACGAATGCCTTCCAGCCGAAGATTCCCGCGAATACAAGCGCGAGGATGAGGGCGACCAGAATCATGCGTTTTTTCATCGGGATTCCTTTTGCGATAGAGCGGTCGAGACAGGCTTGGTGACATTCGGCGCCGACGTGCCTTTGTGACGTCGGCTCGGCAAGGGCCCGCCGCCCAAGGCGGTGTAGAGGGCAACCGTGTCGAGATAGCGTTGTCCCTCGGCGCGCACGTAAGCAATACGCGCCTGGCTATAGAGGGTCTCGGTCGTAAGGAGCGACAAGGAGTCGATGGCGCCGGCGCGATAACTCTCACGGGCTAGCCGCAGGGCCTCCTGCGAAGCGGCATAGGCATCGCCCTCGTCGCGCAAGGCTTGCGCGTCGTGATCCAAGGCCCGCAGACTTCCGGCCACTTGCTGGAAGGCGCCGAGCACGGTTTCTTGATAGGTGGCGCGCGCCTCGGCGTAGAGTTCCAGCGCCTCGCGCCGCTGGGCGCGCAAGGTCCCGCCATGAAACAGGGGCGCAAGCAGGCTTGCACCCACACCCCACACATTGCTCGCGGTGTTGAAGAAATGGCCAACGGTGAGACTCTCCTGGCCTATATTCCCCGTGATCTGCACCAAGGGATAAAACTGCGCGTCGGCGATGCCGATCTGGGCATTGGCGTAACGCATCTGCTCGGTCGCCGCGCGGATATCCGGTCGGCTACGCGCCAATACCGACGGCAGGCTTACCGGCAGGTTGCGCGGCAGGTGCAGGCTCGACAGACGCAAATGGACGGGATGCCATTGCGCAGGGAATCGCCCGATGAGCGTGGCCAGGGTGTAGCGCTGCAGGGCCAGTTGCTGCAGGAGCGCGGGCAAGGCCGCCTTGCTAGTCGCAAGCTGGCTCTTCTGATTGACGACCGAGAGGTAGGGAACGGCGCCGCTTCGATACTGCAGCTGGGTCAAACGCAGCAGGTCCGTCTCGCGAATGATGATGCGCCGCGTGGCTGCAATCTGCGCGCGATCACTGGCTGCCTGAACCGCGGCGGTGGCGACATTGCCCGCGAGCGCAAGCGCGGCGGCCCGCAGTTGATCGTGCGCGAGTCTCGCTTGTGCCTCGGCGGAGTTATAGAGGAGCTTATTGGCCCCGAATACATCGGGGTAATAACTCACCGAAAGCCCGCCTGTATAGAGCGAATAGATGCCAGGCAGGGTCCCGTGGGTCGGCGACTTCTGGCGCAGGGCGCCGAGATTGGCGTTGACCTGCGGATAGAAAATGCCTTCATCCGCGACCACGACCGCGCGCGCCCCCAAAAGCCGCGCTTGGTCGGCGGCCAGGGTGTTGTTGTGCTTCAAGGCGAGGGCGATGAGCCGGTCGAGAGATCGCGAGCGGAACGCCCGCCACCAGCGCACGTGCGGCGATACGCCATAATGGAAGCGCTGCGCGCCCCCGGCCGACCCGTGGGTCGCCAAAGTGGCCTGGGGCATCGGTCGCTGCGTGTAACGACCGACCGGGGGCGCACTGGGGGCCTTATAGCGCGGCCCGATAGCGCAGCCCGCCAAGGCGCTGGCCAGAAGGGTGGCAACGAGCGGTCCGGCCAGGGCCCTTCCTTGGCTGCAACGTTCGATTTTCATGGACGATCCTGACCCCTTTGAAGGCCGCACGATAGGCGAGCGCGCACTCGGGGCGCGGCCGACGACCGTTAAAGCTAATGGGCTTATTATTAGCCTGCTAAATAGCTTAACCGGGGGGCTCATGCGGACGCAAGCCCTGATAGCCCGCCCACTTAAAAACTAGGTGGTCGCATCTCGTCATGGCGTTCATACAGACGGAGGACCCGTGGGCGCAGCCCGGTCCGCCCAAAATTACCGAAGACGCGGCGCTCTGGCCATCCGACGTCAAAATCCGCCACAATGGCCCCTCCCATGGACCGGAGGTTGACGCAATGAAACTGTTTTTCGCACCGGGCGCCTGTTCTTTGGCCGCCCACATCGTGATCGAAGAGGCAGGCCTGCCACACACACTGGAAAGGGTTGATCTCGCGACCCACAAAACCGAGCACGGTGACGACTACACAAAAATCAATCCGAAAGGCTACGTCCCCGCCTTGGCGCTCGACGGTGGCGGGCTCCTGACCGAGGTCGGGGTGGTGCTGCAATACCTGAGCGACCAGGCCCCGGATCGACGGCTCATGGCCGCGCCGGGCACGCTCGAGCGCTATCGGCAGATGGAGTGGCTGTCTTTTATTTCCACCGAACTCCACAAACAATTCTCACCCCTTTTCCGACCCGACACATCGGCGCAGACCAAGGAGGCGCAACTAAAGCTGCTGGGTCGACGGTTCGATTATGTCTCGGAAACCCTTGCGCGACACCCCTATCTCGGGGGCCAGGAATTCACGGCGCCCGACGCCTACCTCTTCACCGTGTTCGGGTGGCTTGGATACTTGCAGATCGATGCGAAACCTTGGCCACGGCTCGGCGAACACGCCGCCCGCGTCGCCGCACGCCCGGCGGTCCAGAAGACGCTTAAGGGTGAAGGCCTCCTGAAGTAGCCGACATGCCACGGCCCGGGGGCAGTCTCCCTGGGCCGCTCTCGGCACGGTATCTTCCGCAAGCGCCCAAGCCAGCCTATGATCAGCGAAAACCCTGGGAGGATGGCGTATGCCGGAGCCGGTATTAAAGAAAACGCTAGTGCGCGATGAGAGCTTCGCGGGCGTCACCTACCATATCGAAGGCGAGATGGTTCCGGTCCTGCAAATCATCCTCGATACGACACCGATCTTTTTTGAACACCACGTCCTTCTCTGGAAGAGCCCCTCGACGCGCATCGGCGTAAAGGCCGTGAAGGGCCTCTTGCGGCGCGCAATCAGCGGCATGCCCATACTGCTTGCCTCGGCCACGGGGCCCGGGACAGTGGCGTTCAGCCGCGATGGCGCAGGCCAGGTCGTGCCCATACATCTGGCGCCGGGCCAGGCGATCGACGTGCGTGAGCACCAGTATCTGGCAGCCACCGATCAGGTGGCGTATTCGATCGCCCGCATCAAGGGCATCATGAACTGGGTATTCGGCGGCAACACCCTGATAGTCGACCAATTCCGCGCCGATATGGCCCCCGGCATCGTGTGGCTGCACGGCTTCGGCAATGTTTTTGAGGTAACGCTCGGCGCGGGCGAATCGATCGACCTGGAGCCTGGCGGCTGGCTCTACAAGGACCCGTCGGTCGCCATCAAGACCGTTACCCAAAGCCTGAGTTCGGGACTTTTTGGGAGCGCCGCGTCGTTCTTCTGGAACCGCTTCACAGGACCAGGTCGCGTAGGCATTCAATCCATGTACGTGCCGACGCTCGCCGTCGAAACCTGAGACCTAAGCGTGCCCAAGGACTTACCACGCACGCTGGCGCTTTCTCTTACGGCGCTTTTCTTGCTCTACCCGCTCTGGGGTCTCGCATCGCCCGTAGGGCATTGGCAGTGGGACGCGTCGGGCCTGTCGTCGGCGCTCGCCACATCTTTCGGCCTAACCGGGGTGGCGCTCGCCATCGTCGTGGCAGTCGGCACGCCGCTCGCGTTTTCGCTGCGCGGGGCGGCGCGCTCGACGCGCATAGCCTTCGAGGCCGTGGTGCTCTTGTCGGTGCTCATGCCACCGCTCGCCCTCGGGCTTCTGCTCGCGCTCGCCTTCGGTCCCGCCACCGCCCTCGGGGGCCTGCTCCTGCATCTTGGGATCCCAACCAGCAACAATCCGGCAGCCTTCGTTGTAACCCAGGTCTACGCAAGCCTCGGCTACTATCTGCTTGGGGCGCAAGCGGCCTTCGAGGCGGTGCCGCGCGAACTCGAACAGAGCGCGGCCTTGCTCGGACTTGCGCCCCGCGAGGTCTTGTGGCGCATCACGCTGCCACTGGCGCGGCTCGGGCTTGCAGCGGCCTTGAGTCTCGCGTGGGTGCGCGCGGTCGGGGAGTTCGGGGCGATCATGGTGACCGCGTACTATCCGCATGGAATCCCTGT
Source organism: Acidiferrobacter sp. (assembly GCF_054609335.1). NCBI lineage: Bacteria > Pseudomonadati > Pseudomonadota > Gammaproteobacteria > Acidiferrobacterales > Acidiferrobacteraceae > Acidiferrobacter > Acidiferrobacter sp. The sequence goes on from NZ_JBTRWP010000039.1 coordinate 10,551, forward strand.
GCAGTTGTGGGTGGACCTGCAAGATCAAGGCCTGCCCGCGGTCTTGCCCTTGCTGATCGTGTTCCTGCTCACGGCCCTGCCCCTGCCCTGGGCTCTACGCCTCCTCGTCGGCACACGCGGCTATGCTTGATTGCCGTATTCAAAAGACGCGGCGCACCTACGAAGTGGCGGTCGATATTCTCGCCGGCGGCGAGCGTGTGGCGCTCTTTGGGCCCTCGGGCAGCGGCAAGAGCACGATACTCTCGTGCCTCGCGGGTCTCGAGGTGCCGGACGCGGGCCACATCCGTTGCGGCCACGAGACCTGGTTCCCCCCGCCGCTCGCCCTACACCACCGCTCGGTCGGTTACCTGAGGCAACGCGAGCCCTTGTTTCCGCACCTCCCGGTCTCGGAGAATGTGCAGTTTTCCCTCGATGCCGCCACGCGGGTGCAGGAGCGGGACTGGATCGCTGAGATACGATCACGTCTGGATCTCGATGCCCTATGGCACGCCCGGCCCCATCACTTGTCGGGTGGCCAGGCGCGGCGCGTGGCCCTGGCCCGCACCCTCTGCCGACGCCCCCGTCTGGTGCTCCTGGATGAACCCTTCGCCGGCCTCGACCGCCCCTTGGCGCGCGAGCTTGCGCGCATCCTGAAGGTCTGGCAGGAACGCCTGGGGTTCGTCCTGCTCGCGGTCGATCACGACCCATTGGTCCTGGAGGGCCTCTGTCCGCGCGTGATCGCCATGGAGGAAGGACGTCTGGTCCAACAAGGTAGCTGGGCCGAACTGAGGCAGCGGCCGGCCACCCCGACCTTGCGCGCCCTGCTCGACCTGGATCCCTAAGCTCCGAAGAAAAGGCCGGGTCGCGAGCTCACGAGGGCAATCGGCTTGCGCCCCCGATGCGGCTTGTGTAACGTGGACCGCGCTTAGCGCTTCTCCCAACTTAAGCCTTCCGGATGCCACGCCCATGACCGACTTCGTGCCACTTGCGATCGCCATTCTGACCGTCTCCGATAGCCGTACCCTGGAGACCGACACATCGGGGCAGGCCTTGATCGATCAGCTCACGCGCGCGGGGCACAGCCTCGGCGAGCGAGCCCTGGTGCGCGACGATCGCTATGTCCTGCGCGCCATCGTCTCGCGCTGGATCGCGGACCCGAAGATTCAGGTCGTAATCACCACGGGCGGCACGGGGCTTACCGGTCGAGATATCACGCCCGAGGCACTGAGACCCCTGTTCGACAAAGAGATCGAGGGATTCGGGGAACTCTTTCGGGCGGTCTCCTACGAGGAGATCGGGACCTCGACCCTGCAGTCGCGCGCGCTCGCGGGCCTCGCCAACGGCACGGTGATCTTCTGCCTGCCGGGCTCGACCGGGGCATGCCGCACGGCATGGACCAAGATCCTGGAGCAACAGCTCGACCGCCGCCACAAGCCCTGCAACTTCGTCGAGCTTCTGCCGCGCTTCATGGAATCCGCGTCGTGAAGGACGGGCACCCCCCTCTGCTGTCCGCGGAGGAGGTCTGGGCGCGGATGCGCAAGGACGCCGTCCCCGTGACCGAATGCGAAAAGGTGACGCTCGCGCAGGCGCTGTCGCGGGTGCTCGCCCAGGACGTACGCGCGCCCATCACCGTTCCAGGCTTCGACAATAGCGCCATGGACGGCTACGCCTTCCGCGCCGCCGATGCACAAGATAGGCGTGAACTCCCCCTGAGCCTGCGGGTCGCGGCCGGCGACAAGCCCGAGGCCCTCGCGCCCGGCACCGCCTGCCGCATATTCACGGGGGCGCCGCTGCCTTCCGGCGCCGACACAGTGGTCATTCAGGAACGCTGTGAACGACGTGGCGACACCTTGATCCTCCCCGAGCAATGGACGCCGCATGCCAACATCCGCCGCGCGGGCGAAGACATACGCGCAGGCGACGTGATCCTAACCGAGGGCCAGACCCTGACGCCCCAAGCCGTGGGACTTGCCGCGTCCTGCGGGTTCACCGAGATACTGGCGCGCCGCCGCCTGCGGGTTACGGTCCTGTCCACGGGCGACGAACTGCGGCCGGCGGGATCCGGGCCTTTGCGCGAGGGACAGATCTACGACAGCAATCGCCCTATGCTGAACGCCTTGCTTATGCGGCTCGGGTGCGAGATCCATGCCGCCGGCGCGCTCGGCGACGACCTCGCCCGAACCCGCCAGGCCTTGCGTGAGGCCGCGCAGACGGCCGATGTCATCGTCACCACAGGCGGCGTCTCAGTCGGCGAGGAAGACCATGTGAAAGCGGCCGTGGAGGCCGAGGGCATGCTCTCGCTCTGGCGGGTGGCCATCAAGCCTGGCAAGCCGCTCGCCTTCGGGCGCGTGGGTGGCGCCCATTTCCTGGGCTTGCCCGGTAATCCCGTATCGGCGTTCGTGACCTTCGTCCTGTTCGTGCAGCCCTTCCTAAAGGCCCTCATGGGCGCGACGCCGACCGACCTGCGGGCTTTCCCGGTCCACGCCGGCTTCGAGCGCAAGACGCCAGACACCCGCCGGGAATTCGTGCGTGCGCGGCTCGTAACCCGGGATGACGGCGCCCTGTGGGCCCACACCCATCCCCGACAGAGCTCGGGTGTGCTGTCGTCGACCGTGTGGGCCGAGGGGCTCGTCGACATCGCCGCCGGGCGGTGCGTGGCAGAAGGCGATTTAGTACCCTTCCTCCCCTTCGAGGGCGTGCTGGACTAAGCACGCGCCGGTATCAGCGCAGGTCCTCCGGCGTATTGCAGTTGGCGGCCTCGGCCGCGGTCAAATCGAACCACACCGTTTCCACGCCCGCGAACCATTCCTGGGCCCGCCGACCACCACCTTGCCAGTAGGCCTCCAGGCGCTCGCGCACGCACGCGTCCGCCAGGAACACGAGCGGTTCGGGGCCCGATGGGCTCCTCGCGACCACCACGCCGCCTATGACACGCAGACGCCATAAACGCGCGACGAGATCCATCGGCAGGCAGGGTGTGTCGACCGGCACGGACAACACCCAAGGGTAGCTGGCGCATCGGAAGGCGGCGCGCAAGCCGGCAAGGGGGCCGGCAAAGCCGTCGTCCTCGTCGGTCACAACCGCGTGGCCCAGCGCGCGATAACGCTCGATCGATCGATTGGCGCTGATCAGCACCTGCGGCAGACCCGCGACACGCTGCAGAGCGTTATGGACCAAGGGCGCGCCCGACCACGACACAAAACCCTTGTCCTGGCCACCCATGCGTCGGCCGGCGCCACCTGCGAGCACGACCGCGGTTATCGGTAAGACCTCTTCACCCACGGAACCTCTCTCCTGCGCTTGTGTATGCCCCCGCATCATGCCCAAAGAGCTGCGGCGCCATCACTCGCGATCATAATTGTGGGTCTTCCTCGATCGAAAGGCCGGAGAACGCGTCAAGGGCGCAAGCACATGCTGTGGTGAATTATGAATGGTATTTTGAGGATCGCCAATATAAACGCCTTCCATGTGCCGATACCGCGCGAGGATTCAACAAAAAGATAGGCGCACTTCGAGGTGAGCCGTAGCGAAAGCAGGATGACGGCACGGCTCGCGGATAGTTCTCGGGACGGCGATCACGGGAACGAACGGTGCCGTGCGCAAAGGCCAAGGGTCGCTACGCGCAGAGTGCGCACAAGGCCTCAAGTATGAACCGGGCGCCTTCATGTCGGAGAGGCAGGTCGCGCCCCCAGCAAGGCCGCGATTTCGGGTCGGCACGATCCGCAGGCAGCGCCTGCTCCGCAGCGCGCACTCACGGCGGCGACCGTGCGCGCCCCGTCTTCGATCGATTGGCGGATGACCGCCTCGCCCACGCCTCGACATTGGCAGATCAGACGGCCGGAGACTGACACCGACACCGCACCTGCAGGAACGGTCGGCGCGACCAGCGCATGGCGCCATGCGCCGACCTCCGCTTCCGTGAGGAGCAGGTCCTGCAACCAGGCCCCGGTCGCATCGTCACCCAAGAGACAGAATCCCCAGAGACGCTCATCGCGCAAAAGGATGTGCTTGCGGACCCCCCGACTGTCCTGATAGCCGACGACCATGCCGTCGCGGAGCGCGAACAAGGTGGCGAGGCGGCCCGCCCAGGCCTCCCCGGGCGGCTCGGGAAACGCAAACCGCAACACCAGGGCCTCGGCGGATCCGCAGGCGTGGCGCGCGAGGGCGCCATAGCCAAGCTCCGGCAAAAGCGCGCGCGCCGCCTCCCAAAGCCCAGGCTCCAGACGCCGCACTAACCGCCCTGCCCACGGAAGCGCTGTCTTGCGCACCGCTACGGCGGCATGCTTCAACTCCGGCTGATTCGAGACGGGATCGCGCGCAGCGGCCTCGGTGAGGACATTTACGGCACCGCGCGCACTGAAACGCGCGCCAAAGTGCATGGGAAGGAACACGGTCCCGGGCGCCACCTCCTCGTGCGCGCGCGCTCGCACCGTGACCGCCCCCCGCCTGCTCTCCGCCGTCACGAGGTCGCCGTCTTGGATGCCAAGACCCGCGGCGTCGAGGGGATGGATCGAGAGCACGGCCTCGGGATCATGAGCGAAAAGCCCCGCATCGAGGCCCGTGCGGCTCATCGTGTGCCATTGGTCGCGCAAGCGCCCCGTGGTGAGATGGAAGGGGAAGGCCTGCGACACGGGTTCCGCGACCGGCTGGTACGGGGCCGCGGATAGACGCGCGCGGCCGCTTGGCGTAGCAAAGACATGATCGGTGTAGAGACGTGCGCGGCCCTCGCTCGCCCCGCGGGGATAGGGCCATTGCCGAGGGCCGGCCTCGAGCTCGCGCCAGTCGAGGCCCGTGATATCGAGGTCGCGGCCCTCTGTGCAGGCCTTATACTCATCGAACACGGTGCGGTGCGTGGCAAAGGCGAAGAGGCGCCGCGCGCGCAGGGCGTGCGTCTCGCCCGCGACCCGAGGCACGCGCGTGGCGTCGAGCGCGACGCCTAAGGTGTGGGCAAAGTCACGAAAGATTTCCCAGTCTGGCCGGGCTTCGCCCGGAGGATGTACGGCCTTGCCCATGAGGCTGATGCGGCGCTCCGAATTGGTCACGACTGCCTCGCGCTCGGCGAAGCTTGCCGCCGGCAAGAGCAGATCCGCATAGGCGGCAGTCTCGGTCGGGTAATAGGCCTCTTGCACAACCACGAAGTCGGCGGCGCGCAAGGCGGCGTCCACGAGGCGCGTCTCGGGCAGACTGACTACGGGATTGGTGCACGCGATCCACAGGGCCTTGATGCGTCCCTCAGCGGCCGCCTGAAAAAGCGGGACCGCAGTAAGGCCCGGGGCGGGGTTCAGGTCTGGGACTCCCCAAAGTGCGGCAATCTCGGCGCGGTGAGCCTCGTTTGCAAGCTCCCTGTGTCCCGGGAGGAGTTGGGGCATGCCGCCCACCTCACGACCGCCCATGGCGTTGGGTTGCCCAGTGAGACTCAAGGGTCCAGCCCCCGGGCGGCCGATATGGCCGGTCACGAGATGCAGATTGATGAGTGCGTGGTTCTTGTCGGTACCGTGGCTCGACTGATTGAGGCCCTGACACCAGAGCGAGGTGGCGGCGCGCGCTTTGCCCCAGGCTGCAGCGGCGCGTTCCAAGACCTCGACCGGGATATGGCAGATGTCGGCTACGCGCCTGGGCGGGTAGTCATAGGCGATCTCGCGCAAGGCCTCGAAGCCTTCCGTGTGCTCGCGGATGAAGTCGCGATCCAGACGGCCGTCGCGCATCAGGATATGGACGAGGCCGTGAAAGAAGGCCACGTCGGTACCGGGGGCCAGCGCCACATGGAGATCGCTCACCATGGCAGTCGGGGTGCGACGCGGATCGATGGTGATAAGAAAAAGGTCCGGATTGCGCTCGCGCGCCGCCTCGATACGCCGAAAGAGGATGGGGTGAGCGAACGCCGGGTTGGCACCGGCGATCAAAATGAGATCGGCCTGCTCCAGATCCTCGTAGCAGCCGGGCACGGAGTCCTGCCCGAGGCTCGCCTTGTAAGCGCTCACGGTCGAGGCCATGCACAGCCGCGAATTGGTGTCGATGTGATTGGTTCCGATCAAGCCCCGCGCAAGCTTGTTGACGACGTAATAATCTTCAGTGCTTAACTGGCCCGACACATAGAAGGCGCAGGCCTCCGGACCATGCGCTTCGATGGCGGCAGCAAAACGCGCGGCGGCCTCGTCTAAGGCTGCGTGCCACGAGACACGCTTGGGTGCAGCGTCCCGCCGCGCGCGGCGCAAGGGGCTTGATAGGCGTTCCCGATCCAAGGTGGCGGCAAGCCCGCGGCCTTTGGTGCATAAGGCGCCGAAGTTGGCTGGGTGCGCAGGATCGCCGCGCACGGCGAAGACGCGCTTCTCGTCATGCTCCAGGATTACGCCGCAACCGGTCCCACAATAGGGACAGACCGAACGCGTCTCCCGACGTCCCGCCACAGCCATTTCCGTCATTACCGCTCCTCAGGTGTGGCAGGACACGAATATCCTGCCGGCTTTAGTGTTCACGCCATACGGGTCGGCGCGATCATCCGCGTACTGGACGCCTGCGACGGGCCCCAGCCTGAAGGGGTAAGTGACGGACAGACCCCCTTCGTTGTCCATAGCGCACCCCCGCGTAGTCGGCACGAAGCCGGTAATAGCGGGCCAGGAGCTTGGCGCCGAGGGGTGCGGTCTTGGCTGCAGCGAACAGCACCGCCGCCCTTTGTAGGTTCCGCAGGCCAACCTTTCCTCTCCTTGTGACTATGATATTTACGAGGCCCCGTGATCCGGTTTCCGCTCAATCACCGCCCAGAGCCATCTCCCGGAGGGCGGGCTGCGCACAGGCACTCTGCGTTGCGGCCATCCACCGCCGCGCACGGGCGTGGACCAGGATGGCGGCCGTCACCGCAAGGCCCGCGAAGAGAGCGAAGCCCGCGTGGTAGCTGGATGTGGCCTGCTTGACCATACCGAGGACGACGGGAAGATAGAAGCCACCTATGCCGCCGGCCGCCCCTATCAGGCCTGTCATGAGCCCGCGGCGCTCGGACCAACGCAGCGGTACGATTTGAAATGTGGCGCCGTTGCCGATACCGAAGCAGACATAGAGCGCGAACAGGGCCACGAGACCTTCGGACTTGATGGGCGAGAGCAGAGCGAACATGAGATCCACGATCGCGATCCCGGAAAGCGCGTAACGCAGGGCGCGGGGACCGCCGACGCGATCGGCGAGATGGCCCCCCAAGGGGCGCACGGTGGCGCCCGTAAAGGCGAGCGTGGCCATAAAGAGGCCGGCCTCGACTTTGGGGATATGGTAGAGGGCGATCAAAAGCAGGCTTGTGTAGGCCGACATGCCGACGAAGCCACCGAAAGTGACGGCATAGACGAGAAAGAACACCCAGGCATCACCTTCGCCGAGGACGCGACGATGGGCGCGCGGCAAAAGCATGAGTACAAAGCCCAGACCCAGCACCGGCAGCAAGAGCACCGCCGGGTGCCCGCTCACCCCCAGCAGACCCGCGTGATCGGCCGTGACGAGGACGGCAAGAAACACGAGGCTCCCGAAAAAACCCACGAGGGCCCGTGCAACGGATCCAGACTTAGGCGCGTAGTCGCGCCCCCAGAATCGGATAGCCAAGGCCGCCAGCGCTAAAAACGGCAGGACCGCGATCATAGCCGTCTGCCAGCCGTAGTGCCTGGCAAGCGGGGGAAATAGGATGCCGTCCAGGACCGCGCCGATGTTGCCAGCGGCGGCCAGTCCCAATACAAGGCCCTGCACGCGCGCGGGGTAGCCGCTCCCGGCCATAGGCAAGGCTACGGCGAAACTCGCACCGCCGACTCCCAGGAAGACCCCCAGCACAAGCAGGGTGGAGAAGTCCGGTGTGGCGGGCGCGAGCAGAAGGAAAAGCGGCGTCACGGCCGACAAAAGGATGCCCATGAGCGCGATGCGCCGCCCGTCCAACGCCTGGTAAAGATACCCGAGCGGTACCCGCAAGAGGGCGCCGCTCAGTACCGGGACCGCAACCAGGAGGCCTGCGGCGGCGGGACTCAGATGGAGAGGCCGGCCGATGTAGGGGGCGAGCGGCCCGAACAAGAGCCATACCGTGAAGCCGGTATCGAAGTACAGGAAGCTCGCGACGAGGGAGCGCCAGTCGCCACTTTGCATGAGGGCCAAGAACCTACGCATACAATCTCCCTGATGGGATGGGGGTCTGGATCTCCAGCAATTTTCGTGCACAACGCGAAAGTGGGACTTTCTGGTACAAATTAGGGAGAATCGACGGGGCGGCCACAGAAACGTGGTCGAATACGGGGCAAGGTGCGCCTTTCTGGTGCTGGCGGGTGCGTAAGCCGGGCTTGGGGGGGTGAGCTTTCACCGGAGGCGCGAAGGACTATACTGGACGCACCACATCTCGGGAGGACGCCTTCATGGCCGCCGTGATACCGACACAAGAACCACCGCTCGAGATCAAACCGGAGATCGCGTTCGAGCTTGTCCGGCTTAGGATCGCGACCCTGATCGATGTCCGTCAGCCGGTCGAGCACGAACTTGAAGGTGAGGTAGACGAGGCTGAGTCGGTGCCGCTCTTCGACCTGAAGAAGCTCCTAGGTCATAAGCTCACAGAGGACGAACAGGAGCTGCTCGACTGTGATCTGCCGACGGCGCGCGACGCGCGGCTATTCCTGTCGATCATCAACAAACATCACTACCAGAAGGGCAATGTCCTGCTCTGTCTTTGTAACTCGGGAAAACGCAGTCTGCACGCAGCCCAGCTCCTGCGGTCGATGGGCTATGAGCGTGCCTACTCGATCACAGGCGGCGTGCGCGCTTGGCGGGAATTGGTGGCGTAGTCAGAGACTGGGCCGCAGCGGAGACCGCCGCGGCCCAGGGACGACCTTAGGGCTTGGGCGGGGCGACCGGCTTTTGCGCCAGGACCCAGGCGGCCATCTGTTCGGCCTGCGCGAGACTCATGCCCGGATGGGCGACCATCGGGATACCACCGGTCCAAGCGTTCCAGCGACCCGCGCCACCACTGATGATCTTATGGGCGAGCGTCACCTTGGCGCCGGGCTTGTGGGCGAACATATAGGCGACCCAGCTGTAGGCCGGTCCCACCACCTTGTGGTTTACGGCGTGGCAGGCAAAGCAGCCGGCGCCCGTCATGGCCGCCTTCACCTGCGGACTGCCATTGGCTAACGCAAGGCCTGGCAAGGCCAAAGCCGCGGCAAGCGCCACACCCTTCATGATCTGTTTCATATCGACTCCTCTCATGTTCTCTGAACAAGAAACCAATTTCATCTATTACCGGATGCTAACATAGCTTCGGTCCGGCCGTGCTATCTCCTTGGAGACATGGGCGCAGCGGCCATCGAAGCCCGTTCGGCCGCCTGCACGCGGCGCAAGCGCCACCCGAGCGCGATGATGCGCTGATGGACGCGATGGGCGTGCTCAGACATGCCTTGCGCGAGAAACTGACGGCGACGCATACGCAATCGCCACATCTGGCGCTTGAGGGTATGCGCCTCTCCTTCGAAATGGCGCAGCCGCGCGCGATCCGCCGAGGTCGCCTGCGCGCTTTGGGGCGCGTGGACGGGCCGCGTCTGCGGGGTCGCGGCGGCGCCCGCCGCAGGGGGTGGCGCAGTAAGCGTTGCGGCGTGCGAAGAGGCAAGCGGTGACATAATAAGCAGGGCGCCGAGTAGCGCGGCGCGAACGGTAGGCATGAAGACTCCTTGGGTGCGCAATGGGGGCTCGATAGCTGGCCTATAGAGTATAGGATAGGACGAGGGCGCGTGGAGACAAGAATCGCGAAATCGAGTTCAGCGCGTCCCCCCTACGGGGCGAGCGCCCAAAAAAAAGGGCCCCGTGAGGCCCGTAACACCCTAGGGGTGAGGAGATCTTCTATTCGTAGACCTGCTCTCCGTGCTGGCTCAGATCGAGGCCTTCGACCTCTTCCTCCTCGCTCACGCGCAGACCCACCATCACATCGACGACCTTCAGGATGATGTAGGTGACGACCGCGTCGTACAGGAGCACGGCACCAACGTCGATCAGCTGCTTGACGATCTGGTACGTGTTACCCTCGAGGGCGCCGGCGGTCCCGCCTATGGCCTTCACCGCAAAGACCCCAGTGAGGATGGCGCCCAGCGCCCCCCCAATGGCATGGACCCCGAAGGCATCCAGGGAGTCGTCGTAGCCGAAGAAGTTTTTCATGTAGGTGGCTGTCCAGAAGCAGACCGCGCCGCCCGCGATGCCGATGACAAACGCCCCGGTCGGGTCGACGAAGCCGGATGCCGGCGTGATCGCCACGAGCCCGGCCACCGCCCCCGACACCATTCCGAGCACGCTCGGCTTACCGCGGGCCATCCATTCCGCGAACATCCAGGCGAGGGCCGCCGCGCCGGTCGCAATTTGGGTGGTGGCCATAGCCATACCCGCGCGACCCCCCGCCGACACCGCACTGCCGGCGTTGAAGCCGAACCAGCCGACCCAAAGAAGGGCGGTGCCGATCACGGTGAGCACCAGGTTGTGGGGCGGCATGGCCTCCTTGCCATAGCCCTTGCGCCTACCAAGCACGAGCGCCGTCACAAGACCCGCCACGCCCGCATTCAGGTGGACCACCGTGCCGCCGGCAAAATCCAGGGCGCCCAACTGGGCGAGCCAGCCGTCAGCAGACCACACCCAGTGGGCAATGGGCGAGTAGACGAACACAAGCCAGAGACTCATGAACCAGAGCAGCGCCGAGAACTTCATGCGCTCGGCGAACGATCCGGCGATGAGCGCGGGCGTGATGATGGCAAACGTCATCTGGAAGGTCATGTACACCGACTCCGGCACCGCGAGCGACAAGCCCGTCACCGTGTCCTTGTTCATGCCATGGAGGAAGGCGCGCGAGAGTCCCCCTATCCAGGGATTGCCGTCCGTGAATGCAAGACTGTAGCCGATCACATACCAGAGCACGGTCACAAGACAGGTGATGGCGAAGCTTTGCGCAAGCGTGTCGAGCACGTTCTTTTTGCGCACCATGCCACCGTAATACAAAGCGAGACCCGGCACCGTCATCATAAGAACGAGGGCGGTGGACGCCAGCATCCAGGCGGTATCGCCCGGATTGATCTTGGCATCGGCGTCACTGCTGACGGCCTCGGCCGGTGCCGGCGCTGGGGCTGGTGCCGCCACCGGGGCCGGCGTCGGGGCTGCCGGTTTGGCGGCGACCGTCGCGCTTGACGTGGTCGGCGTCGAGGCGTTGGCGGCGAAAGCCGCGACCGGGAGCCCGCCGAGCGCGAGGACCAGGGCGAACCCGCGAGCGCTACGGGCGCAGCTGCGGGTCAAGGCGTGAATAAAGTTCATAAGGCCTCCGGCCCGGACTCACCGGTCCGTATGCGAATGGCTTGTTCGAGGTCGAACACGAAGATCTTGCCGTCGCCGATTTTGCCGGTATTGGCGGCCTTGCTGATGGCCTCGATCACGCGCTCCACGAGATCGTCATCGATCGCGATTTCGATCTTGACCTTGGGCAGGAAGTCGACGACATACTCGGCGCCCCGATAGAGTTCCGTGTGGCCCTTTTGACGCCCAAAGCCCTTGACCTCGGTGACGGTGATGCCCTGCACCCCGATCTCGGACAAGACCTCGCGCACGTCGTCGAGCTTGAACGGCTTTATAATGGCAGTAATCATTTTCATAAGCGGATCTTCCTCAAGAAAACAAATAACATAGCCAAATCCAGATAGGCACGCGATACTTGGGCACCCCTGCATGCCGCACCAGAGACGCTCGACCTCAACACTTCCACTGTAGCGGCTACTAGTGGCGCTGGCCAAAACATAGCCCCCGTCGATCCGGGAGGCCACAACCATCAGTATGCCGGACTTAAGGACGCGTCTTGTCTGTCGCCTCGAAACGAGGTGACATGGCAGCTGTCCGCACAAGCTTGCCTGCGTCGCCCACAATCATAAGGGCTGCCACCGCGCCACCGACCGCAAAGACTGCCAGTCCAGGCTCGTAAACCAGCGTTAGCGCAGCCACACAGACAATCACAAGACGGGCCATATGAGTCTTTAGGCGCACCATGGTAAAAAATCCTCTCCTGTTCCCCGCATGGTTATCTTGAAAAGCCACACCTGGGATCCAGGCTCTAGTGAGAGAAAAAGCGGGCCGGCGAACCGGCCCGCAGTCACCTTGCCGGGCGATGGAATACCTCAGTCGCCCAAGACCGGGGTCCGTTCGCCGTCCCCGTAGAGCGCGTACGCCTGTTCACCGTGAGCCGCGTCATCGCCCACCAGCAGATCCTCTTCCGACATGCGCAGGGGCACGACAAAGCTGATGAGCTTTAGCAGGACATACGTCACCACGATGTTCAAGACGATGATAAAGGCGGCACCTTCCAGCTGGAGGGTAATCTGGTGCCAATTGCCGTCGATTGCACCACCGGGGTTGGTCAAGGCATAGGCTGCGCAGCCCGCCTTAGTCGCCAATACGCCGGTCAAGATACCGCCCAACAGACCGGCTACCGCATGGGTATGAAATACGCCCAGGGTGTCATCCACCTTACGGAAAACACTGAGGCGCTTGCCCAAGATGTTCATTGTGAGCCAAGGAATCATGCCCGAGCACACCCCGATGATCAGCGCACCGTAGCCGCTGACGACGCCGGCTGCGGGGGTGATAGCAACAAGTCCGGTAATCATTCCCTGCACCGCCCCAATGACGGAGGGCTTCTTAAAGAACTGGATATCCATAACCGTCCAGACCAAGAGACTCATGGCTGTGGCGATATTGGTGTTGAGCACGGCCACGCCTGCGTCACGGCTCGCGGCATACGGGTCGCCACCGTTAAAGCCATTCCACCCCAGCCACAAAATCCCCGCGCCGACGAGCATCATCAAGACGCTATTGGGCTGGAAGCTTTCGCGATCGCGGGCCAGCCTGGGGCCAATCATCGCCGCGCCCACAAAACCAGCTACGCCGGCCGAGAGATGGATGACGTAGCCGCCGGAATAGTCGATCACGCCCAGACTCGAGAGCCAACCGCCACCCCATAAGCTGAATGCGCCAACGGTATAAGAGAAGGTGAGCCAAAGCGGCACGAAGATCATCCAGGCCTTGAAGTTCATGCGACCGAGGAAGGCTCCTGCCATAATGATGAGCGTAATGGCGGCAAACACGAATTGGAAGTACACCATCGTGGCCATCGGGAAGTTCGCCGATGTATTGGAGGTAGGAATCACCGCCTGCTTCAGCTCATCACCAATCGCAGCGATCGGATGAGGCATGCCCACGAATGACGTCCATTCCGGACCAAAGCCCATGTTGTAGCCCCACAACACCCACGCGATCAGAACGGCCGCAAAGGCATAGAGACTCATGAAGGCCGAGTTGATGGCCCACTTCTTTTTGACAATGCCGCCGTATAAGACGACGAGACCCGGAACGCTTTGTAGGCCGACGACGGTGGCCGCTGTCAATTGCCACGCGTTGTCGCCTGTATTCAGCCATGCTACGGACATATGATTCCCCTCCCATTTATATTGTGAGACGACAGGCCTATGAGCGCGCCCTGCAGGGCGCGAGGGTTACTGGTCATAAGGCCTCCGGCCCGGACTCACCGGTCCGTATGCGAATGGCTTGTTCGAGGTCGAACACGAAGATCTTGCCGTCGCCGATTTTGCCGGTATTGGCGGCCTTGCTGATGGCCTCGATCACGCGCTCCACGAGATCGTCATCGATCGCGATTTCGATCTTGACCTTGGGCAGGAAGTCGACGACATACTCGGCGCCCCGATAGAGTTCCGTGTGGCCCTTTTGACGCCCAAAGCCCTTGACCTCGGTGACGGTGATGCCCTGCACCCCGATCTCGGACAAGACCTCGCGCACGTCGTCGAGCTTGAACGGCTTTATAATGGCAGTGATGAGTTTCATGGGCGGCCTCCTTGGTGAAAGGCGGCGAGCCCAAGCGATCCGTGTACGCGGGGACCACGGGCCCCCGGCGCAACAGTAAGCGCGGTGTGAAGCGCGTTCATAATACCCCCTTGATGTGTGACGAGGCCTGCAGCATGGGCAGGCGATGGGGGGCAATGCAGAGAGCGTGCCAAAGAAAAGGGGAGGCGGAAACCGCTCTAAAACACGGTTCCCGGCCTCCCCAAGAAAGGGAAATGCCCCAAAACGGTGAGTGCGCCCCTTAGAGGTGCACCACTTGGGGGCTTAGACCCCGGATTTTCGCAGCGACGCCGCGGCCTCGACCATGTTGCGCAGCGCGCTCTCGGTCTCGGGCCAGTTGCGGGTCTTCAGGCCACAGTCCGGGTTGACCCAC